>NZ_JBNAIZ010000012.1:0-72089 GCF_052047875.1 Candidatus Pelagibacter sp. HIMB1521
TAGGAATTGTCCTTGTAGGTCTTATTTTATTTTCTCTATATTATAAATTTAAAAAAAAATAAGTATATTCAGCTGATTTTTGGTTCATGTAAGGGATAATAAAATTATTATTTTTTCTTAAATATTAAATTAAAAATTAATTTTCATTAATCTAATCTTGCCCCATCTTTGTTAAGTATTTCTCTTACGTTTTCTCCTTTTACATCTCTTAATAAAATGTTTTCGTTTATTGAAATTGAGGCTGCGTGCCCAACAGCATGACCATAGCTAAAACATTGTGCGGTAACTCTTGCTGATGCAACCGCCTCATGCTCGGCTGATAAACATCTTCCTGCTGCAATGATACCTTCTCCTTTTTGAGGAATGAAACAATTTAGTGGAACTTCGTAAACATCATCCAACAACCATTCAACTTTTGGTTTATTTCCAGAATGAAGCTCAATTGGCCAAGGTGATCTTGCGATACCATCTTTAAATTTTTTCCCATTAACAACATCTGTATTTTTAAGTTTGTAAACTCCGTCAATTTGTCTTGATTGCCTTATACCGACCTGTGTGCCTGTATCAGTTACAAAAGATTCTTCACAACCTTTTAAATTTTCTTTAAAAAATTTTGCATATTCGCGAATTTGTTTCCTACCTTGAGTTTCAGCTTCAGTGAAATCTTTATAGAATAGCGAATTTAATTCTCTGCCATCCTCACCAATTATTCTTGTACAATTACATAAAAGTTCATTTGGTTTTGTTGTTGGGAATAACCAAATTTTGGCTCTAGGGAGTTTATATTTGTTATCTTTATTCATTTTGATAATTAAATCCGTTACTTCTTGAGGCATTATTGAATTTAATCCATATATTTTTTTAAATCTTTCAATATCCACACCTGATATTTTAAAAATCATAGTTGGGTTTTGTACTTTACCTTTATCACCAATGAAATTAGGAAGTCCTGCCATAGCAATTACATCTGCATCACCAGAAGCATCAATTGTAATTTTGCTTTTTATATTAAAAGTACCTTGTTTGCTCCAAACTTGTACACCTTCAACTTTGTTATTTCCTTCTACTAGAGCTTTTGTAACTATTGCATGGTATATAGTTGTAATATTTTTATCTTGTAAAAAATAATCTGCAGTATCTTTCCAAACTAAAGGATCATGAACTCTGGTAAAAGTTTTCCCATAAGCTACTGGCTCTGTCAAACCACCTTTTTTTTCCAAAACTTCCGAAAATTTATCAGCAAAACCAAACACAGCTTGACTAGGTGTATTTTTTATCTTGTCAGAGGCCTCATACATACCACAAATTGTACCAGACAAACCAGCAACAGCACCACCTCCACAAAAACCATATTTTTCAATTAAAACAACTTTTAAATTTTGTTTTGAAATTGTATTTGCAGCAGCTACACCAGCTGCTCCACCTCCAACAACAACAACATCTGTTGAAATATCTTCTACAATTCTTTTATCAACAATTTCCATTTGTTATATATTGTTAATAGAATCTTTCGTGAAATTTTCTATATAATCCATTAACTTATCAGACTTTGATTGAGCTAATTTTTCATTACCCTGAGATATTGCGTCACAAACTGCAGAATGTAATTTAGCCATTACTATTAAATCTTCTATTTCACCCTTGTTTCTATAAAACCAAAACCTTCGTGATAAACTTGCTACTAACTTTATTGATCTTCTCACAAATTCATTACCACATGATAAAGATAATAAATCATTCATTTGCCTATCTAGTTTTATAAATTTAACAGTATCATTTTGCCTACATTTTTTCATAGCAGTAGATATTTCTTTAAACTGTTTTTTTTCATTTATGGTTGAATTTTTAGCTGCTAGTTTTGCCATTAGGCGTTCAATTTCTCTTCTAACTTGAACTAAGCTTAGTTGTTCGTTAATATTTATTTCTGTTATAAGTAGACCTTTTCTAGGTAAAACTTTAATTAAACCCTCGCCAGCTAACTTTTGAATAGCCTCTCTTATTGGCGTCCTTCCACATTTAAGATTTTTTTCTAAAAAATTTTCAGTGATGAATGATCCTGGTTGATATTCCAGTTTAACAATTTTTTCTTCTATAATTGAGTATGTTTTTTCAGCTAATGTTTTAGACATTTTTAAATCTAATTTTAATTATTGACAATAACAATAAAAATAACTTAGTTTATGATATATCACAAATATATTTATGTCTGAAAAAAAGAAAAGATTAATTCAAGAGATAATAGACTCAAAACATTCAGGAGAAAAAATGGTTTATTCCTCTGTTCCCGATTATACTTCTGCGAGTTGGGCTGAAGCAGCAGGTGTAGATGTTTGTGTAGTAGGAGATTCACTTGCAATGGTAGCACATGGGCACAAAAGTACTATTCCAGCGACTATGGATATGATGGTAATGCATGCTTTAGCTGTAAGAAAAGGTGCGCCCAATACATTTGTTTTAGGTTGTATGCCATACCAGAGCTATAACACTGTAGATAACGCATTAAAAAATGCTACTAGATTTATGCAGGAAGCAGATTGTGATGCCGTGAAACCTCAAGGAGGAAAATCACAAGCACATATTTTAAAATCATTAGTAGACTCTGGAATACCGACTGCATCTCACATTGGTTTAACACCACACACAATTGCGATGTTTGGAGGATTTAAACTTCAAGGAAAAACTGCAGAAGGTGCAATGAAAATTCTTGAAGATGCTTTTGCAATTCAAGACGCTGGTTGTTTTATGTTAGAATTTGAAGCTGTACCTGCTAAAATAGCAAAAGTTATTTCAGAACAGTTGGATATACCTACTATTGGTATAGGCGCAGGGAGTGGAACAGATGGTCAGATCCTATTGTCTTATGATCTATTAGGTGTGTTTACAGATTTTAAACCTAAATTTACCAAACGATACGCTAACTTAACTGAAGTAGCAGTAAACGGTCTTAAGAAATATGTTCAGGAAGTTAAAAATGGATCATTTCCCGACGAAGAGCATTCTTACTCTGTTTCTGATAAAGAATACGAAACATTTCTATCATTAGTAGAAAAAAGAAAACAAAATTAATTATTCATAGTATATCTGAGATATATCACTGATTGACTTTAATTTGTTAATTGTGCATACTTTTATTATTAACTAACTAAATGGAGGGTAATTATGATTAATAAAATTAAAAAATTATTTTTATTAATTGCAACTTTTTCATTAGTACTCACTTCTCATTCAATTGCGGCTGATAAACATAAATTTAAGATGGCCGCTAGTTGGGGTGGTGGACCTTTAATGGAAATTGGTGCAAAAGCGTTTGCAACTAACGTAGATAAAATGTCTAATGGAAGAATTCAAATTGAAGTTTTTCCAGCTGGTACTCTTGGACCTGGTTTGAAAGTTTCAGAAACTGTAAAAAATGGTGTTGCCGATATGGGTCATACATGGATGGGTTATGACTGGGGTAAAGATAAGACCACAGTTTTATTTGGTGGCTACGCAGGATCAAGCGATACTGAAAAAATGTTACACTGGTTATACAGAGGCGGTGGAGTAGAAATGCAAGCTGAATTCAGAGATCAAAAGTTTGGCCTAATTTCAATGCCGCTATTCGTTAGAACTGCGGAAGTATTTCTTCACTCTAGAAAACCAGTAAAAAGTTTAGATGATTTAAATGGTTTAAAGCTTAGAACGGCTGGAGCGTGGCTAGAAATCTCTAAAGGTATGGGAGCTTCACCAGTTACTATGCCTGGAGGTGAGGTTTATACTGCTCTTGAAAGAGGAACAATTGATGCAACAGAGTGGGGAACACTTTGGGAAAATATTACACCAGGTTTTGATAAAGTTACTAAATATGTGATCATACCAGGCGTGCATCAACCAACAGCACCTTTTGAATTGGTAATAAATAAAAAGGCTTGGGGTAAATTATCTGATGCTGATAAGCAACTAATAAAAGATGCCGCATTTATAACTACAATGGATTCTTGGTTAACTATTGGAGATGAAGATGCAAAAGCTCTTGAATATTTCAAAAGTAAAGGGAATGAAATCATTGAGCTAGATGCAGAAGTTCAATACGCAGGTAGAGAAGCTGGTTTAAAATGGGCCGAAGGTGTAGCTAAAGAAAATGCTTACTTTAAGAAAGTTTTGGATCACCAAAATGAGTATTTTTCTAGATGGAAGGACTCTGGAAAGTACAGAAACGTAAAAGTAAGATAATATAAAATAGATAATCTCACCCTAAATTTTTAGGGTGAGATATTGCAGAGAATTTTTTTGAATAAACTCATAAGATACATAGAAATTATAACTTGTTTTCCTGGCTATATTGCTTCAGGTCTGATTATTCCTTTGATAGTAGCAACTTGTTATGAGGTATTTGCAAGATACGTTTTAAATAATCCTACAATTTGGGCATATGAATTTGGTTACTTGCTAATGGGTTTTCATTTTTTGTTAGGTGGAGCTTTAACATTAAAAAAACAAGAACATATTCGAATAGATATTTTTTATAATAGATTGTCAGATAAAAAAAAATCAATCATTGATTTGATATTCTATATTGTTTTTATACTTCCTTGTTTGAGTGTTTTGTCATTTAAACTTTATCAACATACTCAATATTCTTTTTTAAGTGGTGAAAGCACTGGTCATTCTGCTTGGAATCCACCAATTTGGCCAATGCACTTCATTATGTTTTTAAGTTTTTTTATTTTGTTTTTACAATCTTTCGCAGAGTGTTTTAAGTCAATTTTAATTTTAAAGGGTAGAAATAAAAAATGATTTCATTGTGGATGTTTCCTGCATTATTTGCTTTAATCTTTTTTGGTTTTCCAGTTGCCCTATCGCTAATAAGCATAGCTTTTGCATTTGGTTTAATAACATTTGGTGATGCTGTGTTTTATCAATTTATCTCTAAAATTGAGGGAATAGCATCTAATTTTATTTTAGCAGCAGTGCCTTTATTTGTATTTATGGGATCAATGCTCGAAAGATCTGGAATTGCTCAACAACTATTTAGCGCAATTCACATGTGGACAAAAAGATTACCTGGTGGTCTTGCAATTGGAACAGTTATTATGTGTATAATTTTTGCAGCATCTACTGGAGTGATAGGTGCCACTGAAACTGTTGTTGGTTTGTTAGCTATCCCTGCAATGTTAAAACATAAATACTCACATTCATTAATTTCAGGTACTATTTGTGCTGGAGGATCATTAGGGACTATTATACCGCCATCAGTGGTTGTTGTCGTGTTAGGACCTATAGCAGATGTTTCTATAGGAGACTTAATGGTTGGAATGATCTTTCCTGGATTAATTTTAGCAGCACTTTATATAACTTATATTTTAATTCTTTGTATAGTTAGACCTGAAAATGGACCGACTATTACAGAAGAAGATGAAATAGACAGACTAAGTTTTAATGAAAAAATATTGATAACTATTAAAGCTTTAGTCCCTCCAATTTTAATGATTATTGCAGTTTTAGGATCTATTATGCTTGGCTTTGCAGCACCAACTGAAGCGGCTGCATTAGGAGCTGCTGGCTCTTTAATTCTTACAATTTTTTATAAAAAATTTACTCTTAAAACTTTTAAAGATGCCTTAATTAAAACTATCACTGTTACATCAATGATTATGTTTATCTTAATGGCTGGAAGTTTGTTCACTGGTGTTTTTGCAGCATCAGGTGGAATGTCAATTATGAAAGAATTTGTTAACACACTAAACTTGTCACCTTGGATATTATTGTTTGCATTTTTAGGTATAATATTTATTGCAGGTTTTTTTCTTGAATGGATTTCAATTCTTTTAATTTTTATACCAATATTTGCACCTATAGTAACAGATATTGGATTTAATCCAGTTTGGTTCTGTGTTTTAGTTTTAATAATGATTCAGACAAGCTATCTAACTCCACCTATGGCACCAGCAATTTTTTATCTAAGAGGAGTCTCACCCCCAGAAATGAAGCTTAATACAATGTATAAAGGAGTAATACCTTTCGTAGGGATCCAAATAGTTGCTTTAGCAATTGTCATGATTTTTCCAGATTTAGTTACCTGGTTACCTGACAAATTATTAGGATTTGAAAACCAATAAATTAATGAATAAAATAATATAGATGAAAAAAGAAGATATTTTAAAATCAAAACCTAAGTTTATAACTCAAGAGCAAAGGTTAGAGTTTTTTGAGGATGGCGGTATTAACGTTGAAAATGTTCTTAATGATGAATGGATTCTAAAATGTAAAAAAGCTGTGAATGATTTCATAAATGAAAGTAAAAGCTTAAGTAAATCTAATGCAATATACGACATTCAACCTGATCATACAAAAGAAAGTCCAAAACTAAGAAGAGTATCTAGTCCATGTGATTATAATGATGACTTGTGGAAATTATTGACCGATGGTCCTATTGGCGATGTTGCTGAAGATATTTTAGGACCTGTAGTCAGATTTTATCAATCTAAGTTAAACTTTAAAAACCCCAAAGGCGGCACAGAAGTTAAATGGCATCAAGATAAGCCTTATTTTCCTCATACAAATGACTCTGTTATTACAATTGGTGTTTATCTTGAAGATTGTACTGAAGCTCAAGGCCCATTAGAAATTATAAAAGGATCTCATAAAAAAAATATTATTGATCATTATGATGAAGGTAAATGGTTAGGTAATATATCTGAAAAAAATTTAGCTGAAGTTAATTTAGAAAATAAAAAAATACTAAAAGGAAAAGCAGGATCAATAACAATCCACAGTTACAGAACCGTTCATGGATCAAAACCTAACAACTCAGAGTTGTCAAGGCCCCTAATGCTCTACGTTTTAAGTTCAGGAGATTCTGTACCGTTTACTCCTCAACCATTAAAATCTAAATATGAACAAGCTATAGTTAGGGGAATATATGATAATAAAATTAAGTGTGATTCTGGTGAATTTATTATTCCACCTAATTGGTCAAATGGCTATTCATCAATTTTTGCTATACAGCAAAAAGAAAGAGGTAATTGACAAAAATTAGCAAGTTGTGATATATTACAGATATATTAACAAATTTTAAAAGGAACATAATGAGTGCAGAAAATTTAGAATTAAAAAATGGAAATTTTAACAGAGGTCAAAAAGAATTTAGAGATGTATATAGATCAAATTTAAAAGGTTTTTATAACGGTTATGTGCATGTGCTATTAGTTTACGCAATTGGTGCTTTAGCACTTTATTATTTTATTTCACATTTAAATAATATCCAATGGTGGGAATGGTTAATTGTACCGGTAACATTAATTGGTGCAAATATTTTTGAATGGTGGATACACAAATTTGTAATGCATAAACCTCAAAACTTTCCAGGTGCTAGAGCAATTTATTCCAGACATACTTTGCAGCATCACCAGTTCTTTACTGAGGAAGAAATGAGGTTTGCAGGTGCTCATGACTGGAGAGTGACCGTATTTCCTCCTTATGCTTTAGCAATATTCATCACATTATTGTCTGCACCAGGTGTGATAGTATTATCTTATTTGATTTCTCCTAATGTTGGATGGTTGTTCATTTGTTCAACTACCTCATTTTATCTTCTTTATGAATTTATGCATTTTTGCTGCCATGTAGAAGATAATTGGTTTGTAAGAAACTTTCCTTTTATCAATACAATCAGAAGACATCATGCAGCTCATCACAATAAGGGTATAATGATGGGCCTTAACATGAACTTGACATTTCCATTTGCTGACTGGCTTTTTGGTACTTCAGATTTAAATAGAGGATTGTTTGGTACTTTTTTTAATGGATATAATACAAAACATATAAAGGAAGAAGTATTAGCTGATAAACAAAATCAAAAATAATATTTAATGCCAATTAAGATCAAAATTTTTTTGACTTCTTATGTGGTGCTTGTTGCAATAGGTGTAATTTTATTTGAGAATTTTCTTGGTGATAAATCATTAATCCTATCTATTGCAGCACTTGCTCCACTTATGATAATTGGAATATGGATATTTCCTGAAGTTGTTACTAAAAAAACTACTGCAGGTTATGATGAAAATTTAGAAAATTAGAAATTTTTTTTAATATTTTTTTTATAATTTTAAAAAAAAGTTGCTTTAAATTATTATGTTTTAATCGTTTAAGGTTAGTGATATTTTTTAAATATTTCTCTTTTTTTGTTTTTTTTTATTACCAACTAATCAATAAGACTTCAAAATAATTTCTGTGGTCTTATTGAATTTGCACACTAGTTAATTTTTTTTATTAAAACACATTTACAATTCATGATTTATTTAACAATATTTTTTTACAATTAAATCCGCAACGATTACATTGATATCTTATCAAGTGTTTATTGAGTGATTTTTATTGATTATTAAATTGTCGCGTTCTACATATGTTCAGTTTTTTAATTTTTTTTTTGTGTTAGAAAATAAGTTCATAGTAAATACTATGCGGCCTTAAATAATGCCTAATAGGTGAGCCTTTCAAATTTAAATTATTAATCTTCATAGAGGGAACTCTATGACTAAAATTTATAAGGAGCACTTATGCCAACAAGTAAGAAGAAAATATTAGCTAACAGAAGAAATTCTAAAAAATCTACAGGACCTGTTAGCAATGAAGGAAAATTAAAGTCTAGCTTAAACTCTATTAAACATGGACTTTATGGTAGTAAAATTGCTGTTATCGGTGAAAATGTTGATGACATTAACGATATCATTGATCGCTTAAGTAAAGAGTTAAAGCCTATAGGTATTCAGCAAGAACTTATAGTCTCTAAAATGATTGATATTGCTATAAGATCTAAAAGAATACCTTTCATTGAAGCAGGAATTTTAAATCATGAAATGCAAGAGTATGAGGCTGATAAATATAAAGAGCCAATAGCAGAAATTGTTGAAGGAGGAGACAAAACCATGATGTTATCTTCTAATATTATTGTTAGAAAATCAGGACTTTCTTTTGCAAGAGACTGTCATGACGGCAGCGCTATTTTAAAATTAAATACTATAGAAGACAGACTTCTTTCTAAATATTTTAAACTTTATGAGAAGTTGAAAGAACTTCAAAGAAAGAAAGGAGGCAGATAATGAAGAAAGTAAAGTACGCCTCTAGATATAAAAAATCTAATTCTCGTAAAAGAAAATTTGGTGAAACGAAGCCAAACTTTAATCAAATGGTTAAAGATGCCTGCAAAAGATATGAGACATTAGACAAAAAAGAAGTTCGTGAAACGAAGCCAAATTTAGATTTAAAATATAAAATTAAACTTAAGGAAATTAAAAAAGAAAAAGTTAAATCTGATCATGAAAAAGAAATAGATAAATATATAAAGAAAAGAAATCTTGAAAGGGCAGAGGAGATTAAAAAGATCAGAGAAGAACATAATAAACCAAAAATTACTTTTATTGAGCCTATTAGAAAAGATCCTTTGAGAGGTATGAGATTTATTACTAATTTTGAGCCTATTAATAGAGGACGATTAGGTCATTCTAAGTCTTTTTTAAAAGATGTTCAAAAGCCCAAGACTTACTACTGGTAATGAGGGGTTGTGATTAATTTGATATTAACTTAAAATATATAAATATGCTTAGTTATTTAGTTCCATTTTTAATTCTTATTTTAGTTGTTGTATTCATCCATGAATATGGACACTATTATTTTGCAAGAAAATATGGAGTTGGGGTCACTGATTTTTCTATTGGTTTTGGTAAAGAATTATTTGGTTGGAATGATAAACATGGAACTAGATGGAAAGTATGCGCAATACCATTAGGTGGATACGTTAAATTTTTTGGAGATCGTAATGTGTATTCACAAGCTGATCATGAAGAAATTTTAGAAAAATATAATGAAGAAGAGAGAGATAAATTATTTATTTTAAAACCTTTATATCAAAGAGTTTTAATTGTATTCGGTGGTCCTTTGGCAAACTTTTTATTAGCTTTAGCAATCTTCTTTTGTATTTATACTTTTGTTGGAAAAGATTTTACTCCTGCTGTAATTAGCGAAGTTCAAAAAGATAGCCCTGCAATGGTTGGAGGCTTAAAAAACCAAGACATTATTTTAGAAATTGATGGCAATGAAGTTAAAAGCATCATGGAAGTCTCTAAATACATCACAATGTCAACATCAGACTTGATAGATTTTAAAGTTAAGCGTTCTTATGAAGAATTAATTTTAAAAGTAAAACCAAATATTGTTGAAGGTGAAGATGGCTTAGGAAATAAAATTAATAAAAGAATGGTTGGTATAAAATTAAGTGCTTACAATGATAAAATTAATCATGTTAAATTAGGACCAGCACAAGCATTGTACCATGCAGCAAATGAAGTTTATTTCGTAAGCGTTTCCTCATTAAAATACATTGGTGGAATGATCATGGGGAAAGCAGATACCTCGCAACTGGGTGGCCCTATTAGGATTGCAAAAATATCAGGGCAAGTAGCAACTTTTGGGGTGTTAGCTTTTATTAGTATGATGGCTTATATTTCAATAAGTTTAGGCTTAATTAACCTGTTTCCGATACCAATGTTAGATGGTGGACACTTAATGTTTTATGCATTTGAGAAGGTTTTGGGAAGACCTTTGTCTCAAAAAACACAAGAAGGATTTTTTCGAATCGGATTGTTTTTGTTGCTATCATTGATGTTTTTCACCACCTTTAATGACCTAAAAGACCTTGGTTTATTTAGATAATTTAAATTTATAAACTGTTAAAAAGATCAATAAAATCAACGTTTATTTAATTTTTAACAATATATTGTGTATTCATTTAATAAAGACACTAAAAAAAAGCTTGATTTATCAATGTTTATGACAAGTATCAATATTAACCAACAAAACCGGAGCTAAAATGAACAAAAAACAACTAGTAGCAAAGCTTTCTGGCTCATTAAACTTGAGCAAAGCAGACGCTGAGCGAACTTTTGATACAATTACCAACACTATTTTAGATGCACTAAAAGGTGATGATTCAGTGAAAATCGCTGGATTTGGTACTTACAAAGTAGCTAAAAGAAAAGCTAGAGTTGGAAGAAATCCTAGAACTGGTGAGCAGATTCAAATCGCTGCTTCTCAGAAGGTAAAATTCTTACCAGCAAAAGCTTTAAAAGAAGTATTCAATAGATAATATTTTTTTAACAGCCCTAAACGATTGAAAAAAAACGTTTAGGGCTGTTACTATATGCAAAAACTGCATACCCAATTTTCTTAATCAGCGTTAGTTTTTAATTTTTTTAAATTTATAAACCATCACTTTAACAAGTGGAGGTCTTATGACTAAAATAATAAAGAGAATATCTGCACCATTACTAAGTTTAGTATTTTTACTAAGTATGAGTAGTGCAGGTATGGCAGAGACAACTGTTTCTGCTGAAGTGGGGTTTATATTTAACACTCTACTATTTTTAATTTGTGGTTTCCTTGTCATGTTCATGGCAGCAGGTTTTGCAATGTTAGAATCTGGAATGGTAACTTCAAGAAGTGTTTCAGTAATTTGTGCAAAGAATATTGGTTTGTATGCAATTGCTGGAATTATGTTTTGGCTAGTTGGTTACAACTTAGCTTATGGTATTCCAGAAGGCGGATACATTGGATCGTTTACACCATGGTCAGATGCAAGTGCAATTGACACTGGTTATTCAGATGGTTCAGACTGGTTCTTCCAAATGGTATTCTGTGCAACAACAGTTTCAATTTGCTCAGGTGCTATGGCTGAAAGAATCAAGTTATGGCCGTTCTTCTTATTTGCAGCTATCTTAGCTGGAATTATTTATCCAATCGTTATGGGTTGGCAGTGGGGTGGAGGCTGGTTAGCAGAAATCGGCTTCTCTGATTTCGCTGGTTCAACTTTAGTACACTCAACTGGTGGTGCAGCTGCTTTAGCTGGTATCATGTTGTTAGGTGCTAGAAGTGGAAGATTTGACAGTAAAGGTCAACCAAAAGCGTTACAACCTTTTGCTGCATCTTCAATTCCATTAGTAACAATAGGTGTATTTATCCTATGGTTAGGTTGGTTTGGATTTAACGGTGGTTCACAATTAGCATTAGGTACTTTTGATGATGCAGTTGCGATCTCATCAATCTTTATCAATACAAACCTTGCAGCTTGTGGTGGAGTAATGGCCGCTGGTATCATTACAAGATTAATGTACGGTAAAACAGATGTTATTCAAATGTTAAACGGAGCAATTGGTGGTCTAGTAGCAATCACTGCAGAACCATTAGCACCATCTCCATTTGCAGCAATTTTAATAGGAGCTGTTGGTGGATTAATCGTAGTGTTTGGAACTAAATTATTATTTAGCTTTAAACTTGATGATGTTGTAGGTGCAATCCCAGCTCACTTATTTGCTGGAATTTGGGGAACACTTGCAGTGCCATTAACAAACGCTGATGCATCGTTCAGTGCACAATTAATTGGTGTACTTTCAATTAACATTTTTGTGTTTGCTGTGTCTTACATCGTATGGTCAATAATGAAAGGTACGTTTGGAATCAGATTAAGTAAAGAAGCTGAAACTAAAGGTACAGACGTTACTGAAACAGGTGTGATTGCTTACGCAATACGTGACTAATTGCATGCAATATAGAGGCTCTTCGATCTCCATGTCGTTATCTCATTGAAGAGCCTCTAAACAAAGAATTAACTTATATCTCTCTCTAGTTAGTTAATAACCAAAGGCCCCAGAAATGGGGCCTTTTTTTTACACATATGCTTATTTCTCATAACTCTTTTGACCTATCAGCAGTACTTAAAATTTTAATGTTTATTAAAACGACATGATCAAAAAAAGGAGAGATAATGATTAATCATTTAAAAAAAATATCATTAAGCTTATTAATATTTTTAAGCTTTAATAATTTAGCTTCAGCAGAAACAACAATGTCAGCTGAAGGACAATATATTTTCAATTCATTAGGATTTTATCTTGGTGGTGTTTTAGTTGCATTCATGGCAGCAGGTTTTTGTATGCTTGAAAGTGGACTGGTGACAACTAAAAGTGTTTCAACAATTGCAGCAAAAAATATTGGTAAGTTTGCAATTTGTTCATTAATATTTTTTTTCTGTGGTTACAATTTAGCTTACGGAATTCCTGAAGGAGGGTTTATCGGATCATTCTCAATGTGGAGTGATGCTTCTGAACTTTCAACAGGTTATTCAGATTATTCTGATTGGTTTTTCCAAACAATGTTTGTATGTGCAACTGCATCAATAGTATCTGGTGCTGTAGCAGAAAGAATTAAAATTTGGCCATTTTTTATTTTTGCAGCGATCATGGCCGGCATCATTTATCCTATTTCAATGGGTTGGCAGTGGGGCGGAGGTTGGTTAGCAACTTCAGGCTTCTCTGATTTTGCTGGTTCAACTTTAGTTCATGCATGTGGTGGAGCAGCTGCTTTAGCGGGTGTAATATTATTAGGTGCAAGAGAAGGAAGATTTAATAAAAAAGGTGAAACAAAATCTTTAGTACCTTTTGCAGCATCTTCAATACCGCTTGTTACATTAGGAACTTTTTTATTGTGGTTTGGTTGGTTTGGATTTAATGGTTTTAGTCAACTTGCAATGGGAACGTTCGATGATGTAAATGCAATTAGTAAAATTGCAGTCAACACTCATTTAGCAGGAGCTGCCGGTACTGTTACTGCTGCAGTCGTTACAAGATTATTAGGTGGTAAAACTGATATTGTAATGATGCTTAACGGAGCATTAGCAGGTTTGGTTGCAATTACAGCAGAACCTTTAACTCCAAGTCCAGTACTTGCAATTGCTATTGGAGCTGTTGGATCAATCATCATGTACTTTGGTACAAAATTTTTAGAAAGTAAAAAAATTGATGATGTTGTAGGTGCAATTCCTGTTCATTTATTTGCTGGAATTTTTGGAACTTTAGTGGTGCCATTAAGTAATTCAGATACAAATTTTGGAACTCAGTTAACAGGTGTAATAGCGGTATGTGCTTTTAGTTTCATACTTTCTTACATCACGTTTAAAGTTCTAAAACAAACAATTGGTCTTAGAATTAGTTCTCAAGCTGAAAAACTTGGAACTGATGTTGCTGAAGTTGGTGTTAAAGCTTACGCAATAAGAGACTAAAATATCTCTATATATATAACAATTAAAGGCTCCTTAGAAATAAGGGGCCTTTTTTTATTTTGAAATATCTTTTAATGTTTCTAGGACTTCTTTGGCGTGATCTTTTACTTTAACGTTTTCCCAGATTTTTAGAATTTTACCTTTTTTATCAATTAAAAAAGTAGTTCTATTAATCCCCATAAATTCACGGCCCATAAATTTTTTCTTACCCCAGACCTTGTATTTTTTTAATACTTTAATCTCTTCATCTGCAAGTAGATCAAATTTAATTTTGTATTTATCTCTGAATTTATCATGGCTTTTTAAGCTATCTTTTGAAATTCCGTATACTTCACAGTCAAGCTTTTTAAATTTGGCTAATAATTTATTGAAATCATTAGTTTCAATTGTGCATCCAGGTGTGTCATCTTTTGGATAAAAATACAAAACTACATATTTTCCAAGTGAGTCTTTTAAAGAATATTTATCTTTTGAAGTTGATGGAATAACAAAACTAGGTGCTTTAGAATTTATTTTTAACATAATACTCTAGCTATATAGTCCTTTTTTGATATTTTAAAATAAAATTATTAAATTTTATGAGTGATATAAAAACTATAAATGCTGATGAAGCTTATCAAATGGTTAAAGAAAACAAATGCAATCTAATTGATATTAGAGAATTAAATGAATTAGAAATTACAGGAAAAGTTGAAGGAGCTAACCATATACCTATGGGAAATTTAGAAGTTCTTCTTGATCCTAATAGTGATGTTTATAAAAATGGTCAAATTGATAAAGATAAAGAAGTGGTTTTGTTTTGTGCTGGAGGAATCAGATCTGAAATGTCGGTAAAATCTTTAACTGAAAAAGGTTTTAAAAACATCTCTCACATTGACGGTGGTTTTGGATCTATTAGCAATAGTGGTTTTAAAATAGTCTAAATATTTTTAATTTCATCTAAAGCGTATTCTAGACGGTCTTGACCCCAAAAAATTTTATTATTTATTATAAAAGTTGGAGCTCCAAAAATCTCTTTTTCAAAAGCTTCTTGTGTTAATTGTTTTAATTTATCTTTAATGTTTTGGTTACTAATCGAATTAAAAAAATCGTTCTCATCAATTTTTAATTTTTTTAATAGTATTTTAATATTTTCTTCTTTGGACAAATCTTGATCTTCATTCCAATAAGCTTCAAAAAAACTATTTAAGTATTCTTCTTTTTTATTATCCTCAATACAAAGATAGCCTCTCATTATACTTAAAGAGTTTATTGGAAATCTAGAATTCCACTTGAAATTAATGTTGTTTTTTTTTGCAACAAGCTCACAATCATTTTGCATATTTTTCATTTTATATTTGTTAAATGCAGGAGCAGTAATACCTGCTAAGTTGTGAAGACCACCTAACAATATTGGCTTTAATTTAAAATCAACATTGTTAATTTTTAAAATTTTTTTATATGCGATGTAAGCGTAAGGACTGATGATATCAAAATAAAAATCTATATGATTACTCATATAGATTTAATTTTTTGGCGTAAAATATTCTAATTATCCAATAAATAAACAAACCAATAGGACCAATTAAGTATGTAATTATTAAAGGAACTGACATTAATACTTTATTTACATAGTATTTTTGAGAGTCTTTAACTATCCATCCACCAACAAATAAATTTATAGCTACAAAATGAGTCCAGAAAAGAGTTAGGTATAGATTATCTTCAAACAGTCGAGATAACTCAACTAAACCAAGATATAAACTAAAATTAGCATCGAAGTCATAACCAACGGTGAAAGATCTGTACAAAATATAAATATAAACCCCACTTAATAATAGAAATGGAAATATAGTAGTTACTACATATCTGCTCAAGTGAGACTGGGGAAATACAATTAAGATGAACCAAAAAGGTATAACTCCTAAATTGATCCACATATAAAGCACATCAATTGTGAAATAGTTATAAATTTGTTCGATCATGTTTATATTATATAAAATCTAACAATGATTCCTATAAGAAATAAGAGAAAAACACTTCAAGTTACTGTTGATGAAATGAGGAATTTTGCGTTTGCTTATGTTGAAAAATATGCACCTTCAAAACAACAGCTTAAAACATATTTATTAAAAAAATATATGAAACTTTCTGCAACAGATTCTAGAAAAAAAGATGTAAATAAATTAATTGATATTGTTCTATCTGATCTAGAAAAAAATAAATTTATTAATGATCAATTTTATTCAGAAAGTAAAGCTAAGAGCATGATCCAAAGAGGAAATTCCATAAATAAAATTAGAAATTATTTAATGGGCAAAGGAATTGATAATGGTTTTATTAAAGATACAGTTGAGAAAATAGAAGAAGATAATTCTGATCAGGATTTCTTTTCAGCAATAAAATTATGTAAGAAAAAGAGAATAGGACCAGCAAGAGCAGAGGATAACAGAACTTTGTTTTATAAAAAAGATATTTCTTTACTTGCAAGAAACGGATTTGATTTTGAAACATCAAAAAAAGTAATGGATATTGATAAAAATGAATATGAAAAGATAATTAAATTACTTTAATTTTCTTTTTTTCTCTTCATCAACAAGATGATTTATTTTGTTTCTAATATAATTTTTAACAAAAACAAAAACTAGTAATCCAAAAATTGATACAGATACTATTATAATTAAAATAATTCTTAATTGCTCATCCATTAAATTATATTTTTACTTTTTAAAATTAAACTTGGATTTTTTAAATCTTTCTTACCATATAAAATATCATTCCCATTAAAGTCTCTAACAGATCCCCCTGCATTTTCTAAAATTGCATGTCCTGCTGCAATATCCCATTCGTAAGCTCTAGGCTCAGCAACATAACCATCAAATTCACATGCAGCAACAACACAAAATTTTAAAGAACTTTTCATTCTAGTATGTTCCTTAACACCTAATTCATCATAAATTTTTTGTATCTCAGGTTTAATTTTATTGCTGTAAGAAATGAAATTAAGTGGCTCTGTTTTTTTAGACTTTAACTCAGAAAGGTTTATTGTTTTTTCATTAGCAAACTCAAAAGATTTGCCTTTCCCATATGAATAAAACATTCTTTTTTTAGCAGGAGCATTTATTAAGCCCGCAACAGGTTTATTGTTAATAATTAAACCTGCATTAATAGTAAATTCCTCTAAATTGTTTATGTAATCATACGTTCCATCTATAGGATCCACCAACCAAAAATCTTTCAATTTAGAGTTATCTTTATTTTCAGAAGTTTCCTCCGAAATAATTGGAATGTCAGGTGTTACTTTTGATATTTGAGAAGAAATAAAATTATTTACTTCAATATCACCATTGCTTACTGGTGTATTATCAGATTTAATTTCTTTGCTTAATCCTTTTTCTCTAAGCTGAAGAGATAAATCTCCTGCTGATAAAAAAGCATCAACTAAATTTTCAATAATTTTTTGTAAGTCCATTTTTTATTTACCAATTTTTTTTAATTCTATATTTTTTGCGTTTATTACTTTTTTACCTGCATTTTCAAAATTGACAGTAACCTTATCTTTTATGATTGATTGTACTTGTCCAATACCCCAGTCTTTATTCTCAGGATTAGTGACTTTGTCACCTGGTTCATAATCTAAAATCATTTAATTTAACTTATATTGTAAATCAGTATAAATACCACCTAATGAATAAAGAATTAAACTCTATCGGAATTGACAAAAAACCTGAAGATACAACAGTCGTTGTTGCAATGTCTGGTGGGGTAGACTCGTCAACTGTAGCAGGAATTATGAAAAGCGAAGGTTATAAAGTTATAGGAATAACTCTTAAACTTTATGATGATGGAAAAGAAGTAGCGCAATCTAAACAGTGTTGTTCAGGTCAAGATATAATGGATGCAAAACGTGTTGCTCATAAATTAGGTATTGAGCATAAAATTTTATACTATCAAGATAAATTCAAACAAGGAGTAATAGATAACTTTGTTGATAGTTATTTAAAAGGTGAAACTCCAATTCCATGTGTTCAATGTAATCAAACAGTAAAGTTTAAAGATTTATTTGAAGTATCAAAAGATCTTAAAGCAGATGCATTAGTTACAGGACATTATGTAAAAAATATTACATCAAATAACACCAATAATATGTACAGAGCAATTGATGAAAATAGAGATCAAAGTTATTTTTTATTTAACACAACAAGAGATCAGCTAGATTATTTAAGATTTCCATTAGGTGGAATGTTAAAAGATAAAACAAGAGAAATTGCTAAAGAGCTAGATTTAAATGTAGCTGATAAACCAGATAGTCAGGATATTTGTTTTGTGCCTAATGGAGATTATGCATCAGTAATTAGAAAATTTAGACCAGACTCTTTTCAAAAAGGGAACATTAAAAATTTAGATGGAAAAGTAATTGGTGTTCATGATGGTATTATTAATTTTACAATTGGACAAAGAAAAGGAATTAAGGTTTCAGATAAAGAAGCTTTATATGTTTTAAAAATAAATTCAGATAAAAATGAAATTATAGTAGGGCCTAAAGAAAACCTTGGAAAAAAAGAAATATCTTTAAAAGATTTAAATTTATTAACTGATGAAAAAGATCTTGATCAAAATATATTTGTAAAGGTTAGATCAACAGGTAGTCTTCTTGAGGCAAAAGTAGATTTAAAAGATAATAATACTGCAAATGTTCATCTATTAAATCCTGAGGATGGAATATCTCCAGGACAGGCATGCGTATTCTATAGCAAAGACCAATATGGTCATAGAGTTCTTGGCGGTGGTTGGATTAAAGAATAAAAGAATTATTTCTTCTTATTTTTTCTTTTTGCTCTTCTCTTTTTGGAGCCTTGTTTTCTTCGACCCCTATGTTTCTTCGGATAACTCATTTAGTCCTATTTATTAATTTATTGACGTTTTTTACGGGATATAGCATTGTCTTTTAAACATATCAAATTTTATTATGAGTAATTCTTTTAAAACATTTTTAAAACATACAGCGAAAGACTTTCATAATCAGTCAGTTAATCCACCAATTGTACGTGCATCAACGATTATATTCAAATCGATGCAAGATATTAGAAAAACACAAGACAAGGCAAAAAAAAACCCAACAGGTGGACATTTTGATTATGGAAGACAAGGAACTTCTACAACTCATATTTTGCAGCAAATTTTATCTAAACTTGAAGAGAGTTATTTTACTTTTTTAACACCTACTGGATTTGGAGCAGTATTCCTTGCAATCTTCAGTGTTACAAGACCTGGTGATGAAATTATTGCAGCTGATCCAGTTTACAGTCCAACAAGACTTTTGACACAAGATTTTTTAAAAGAATTTAATATCAAAACAACTTTTTATGATCCACACGATCTTAAGACATTAGAAAAAGCAATCACCACAAAAACTAAATTAATTTTTGTAGAAAACCCAGGAAGTAACACTTTTGATTTTCAAGATTTAGGGAAGATTGTCTCCATCGCAAAAAAACATAAAATTTTAACAGCAATTGATAATACATGGGGAACTCCATATTTTTTAAAACCTATTAAACTCGGTTTTGATATGGCAATTGTTTCAGCAACAAAATATTACTCAGGTCATTCTGATGTAATGGGTGGAAGTTTAGCGGTTAATAAAAAGGTATTTCCAAAAGTAAAAGCAACTGAAAGAGTTACAGGTTTAAGATTAGGACCTGATGATGCTTATTTAATTACAAGAGGATTAAGAACCTTAGATGTAAGATTAGATAGACATAGAGAAAATGCAAAAAAAGTAGCAGAATTTTTATCTAAATTTAAAAATATAAAATTATTGTATCCATACAAAAAAGACTCTTACAATTTTAGAATGTGGAAAAAATATTATTCAGGTGCTTCAGGTTTAATGGGTTTAAGAATTAAAGCCAAAAGTGAAAAGGCAGTTGTTAAATTTGTAAATAATTTAAAATTATTTGGACACGGTTACAGTTGGGGAGGGTTTGAAAGTTTAGCATTGCATCAAAATGTTAGAGAACAAGGAAATAGAAGCTATCTTAAATTAGCTAAAAACGAGTACATAGTTAGACTGCATATTGGTTTAGAGGATCCAGCAGATCTTATAGCTGATATAAAACAAGCTCTCAAAAGTCTTAAATGAGCTCAGAAAATTTTACTATAAGTAAAAAAGCTTTAATTACTCTAATAGCTGCATCGATAGTAGTAATAATTTCTTTAGGTATAAGACAGACTTTTGGTTTGTTTTATTTTGATTTCAATACTGACTTAGATATTTCTATTTCTCATTTTGGATTTGCTATGGGATTGCAGTTATTACTCTGGGGAGTATTTAGTCCATTATTTGGTGTAATTACTGATAAGTATGGAGGAGCAGTTGCAATATTTATTGGTTTTGTTTTTTATTTAGTTGGAGTTTTATTTTTTTATTCTGGATTTAATACTGGAAGTTACTTTACTTTAACTATAGGAGTAATGATAGGAATTGGGTTAGGTTCTACGGCAATAGGTATTCCTGTATCAGTTGTAGCTAAGCATTTTCCAGCATCTAATAGAACTATTGCAACAGGTATAGTTACATGTGCAGGTTCTTTTGGATATTTTGTTTCACCTTTACTTGTAAGATATTCTTTAGTTGAAACAGGTTGGGAAAATACTCTTTTATACTTTTCTCTTCTTTTAGGAATTGGCTTGGTAATATCTTTATTTGTTAGCACTCCAAAAATACCAGTTGGTGTTAATAAAGATAACAATCAAACTGCAAGAGAAGCTTTAAAAGAAGCATTTGCAAATAAAAGTTTTATCTATCTTACTTTAGGTTTTTTTGTTTGCGGTTGGCATATTGCTTTAGTAGCAACACATATTCCAACTTATATGGCAGACAAAGGTTTGCCTGACTGGACACCAGCAATGGTGCTAGCTTTAATTGGTGTATTTAATATGGCTGGTACGATTACGAGTGGCTATTTAGCAACAAGGTATAGTAAGAAAAAAATATTAAGTGCAATTTACCTATTAAGAGGAGTTTCAATTATTTATTTTATTTTTTTACCACCAAGTATATTTAATTCTGTCGTCTTTGGAGTTACTTTTGGATTTTTATGGCTATCTACAGTTCCTCCAACAAATGGAATTGTGGCCCATATATTTGGCACAAAATACGTTGGACTTTTATATGGAATAGTTTTCGTAAGCCATCAAATTGGTTCTTTCTTAGGAGCATATCTAGGTGGTGTATTTTATGAATTAAATGGAAATTTTGACTATGCATGGTACGGATCTATCGCATTATCATTATTTGCAGGTCTGATACACTTACCTATAGTAGAGAAAGCAATTGAAAGAACACAGCCAGCATAAACTTAAATTCAACCCTTACTTAGAGGATCTGTATCAATCAGATAAGCCTTTAATAATTTATAAAGTAGATGGTGGATACAATATTTATACTGATTTTTCTAAAAAGATCATTTTAACAAAAAAAAATATATATAAATTTCTTAATTCCATCGAGAAAAAAAAGTTTAAAAAAGAAACAGATTTATATCTTGGTTTTTTTGGTTATGAAATTTTATGTAATTTAATTGGTATTAAATTAAAAAATAAAAAAAGAATAAATTTTTATAAAGGAATTTTTTATAAACCCGAGACAATAATTAAAATTAGAAAGGATATTAAAGTTATATCTAATATCAAAAAACACACCTTCAATTATCAATTTAATAAAACTCAAATACTAAGTCCTTTCAAGATTAATATTTCTTATGCAAAATATAGAAAAATATTTGAATTATTTTCAAAAAAAATAAGACAAGGAGAGACTTATCAAATTAAAATTTGCACAAAATATAAGAATAAATCTTTAATCAATCCTGTTAATTTTTTTTGGAAATTAATGCGAGTTAATTCTTCACCAGAGTCATTTATGATTAAAGATAAGGATTACTCTATAGTAAGTTGTTCTCCTGAAACATTAATAGATAAGAAAAAAAATAAAATAATTACCAAACCAATAGCTGGTACCTTTAAGAAAAAATTATTATCAAATAAAAGTATAGCTCTTAGGTATTTTAAAAATAATGAGAAAGAAACCAAAGAACACAACATGATAGTTGATATGGAAAGAAGTGATTTATCCAAAATTTGCAAACCTGGAAGTGTAAAAATACTTAAAAAAAAATATGTCGAGGAATATAAGCATCTTTTTCATTATGTGACTTCAATTGGTGGAATATTAAATAAAAATACTAAATTGATTGATATTATTAAAGCAATGATGCCAGGTGGATCTGTAATTGGTTGTCCTAAAATTAGGACTTTAGAACTTTTAAATAATCAAGAAAAAGAAAGTAGAAATATTTTTACTGGGAGTTTTGGATTTATTAAATTTAATCAAGACATGAAGTTTAATATTATAATCAGATCTATATTAAATTATAAAAATCAATCAGAGATTTCAGCTGCGTCTGGAGTAGTGCTAGATAGCTCTCCAAAAAAAGAATTTAACGAAAATTATATTAAAGCAAAATCTTTATTGGAGTTATTTAAATGATTTACATAATTGATCATCAAGACTCTTTCACATGGAATGTTGTTCATCAATTTGCAAAATTTGATAAAGTAATTTGCTCAAACTATTATGAAGTAAATGATAGATTACTTGATAGAAGTGATGTGATTGTTTTATCACCAGGACCCGGATCACCAATGGATTATCCCACTACCTCAAAAATCTATAAAAAATATAAAGGAAAGAAAAAAATTATTGGTATTTGTCTTGGATATCAAATGATTTTACATAATGAGGGTGGCAAAATAATACAACAGAAAAAAATTTACCATGGTTTTCAATCTAAAATAAAAACAAATAATCAAAGTAAAATTTTTAAACATAATCAACAGTTTAAAGTAGGAAGATATCATTCATTAAAATTAATGGAGCCATTTAAATCAAATTCTATTAAAATAACTATGAGATGTAGTAAAACAAAAATACCAATGGGCCTTGAGGATAATCAAAACAAAATATACGGATTTCAATTTCATCCAGAATCTTTTTTAACAGAAAATGGTAACACTCTTATTAAAAAAATCTTATCAGCTAAGCAATCTTAAAGAAGTTGCATTTAAAGATCTTTGGGGATCCAGAGGTGTATTTACAACAATGCGTATGGTTGGAAAACCTCCCAAGTTAATATTGTTAAAACCACATATTGAAAACTTAATTAAATCTACAAAAAAATATGCAATTAGAAAAAAAAACTTAAAGAATATTATTTTAGATCTAATTAAAAAAAATACACTTTACAAAGGTCCTGATAATTTATTTAGAATTGCTTTAAATAAAAAACTAATATCTGTATCTATAAGAAAAAGACCAAAAATTAAAAAAAATTTTAGTCTTTTATTATTTAAATATAAAAGAGTTGAGCCAAATTATAAAAATCTTTATTACAAAAAAATTTTAGCAAAACTTAGTAAGGTCGACTCTTCTAAATTTGATATTGCTTTAGTTGCAAACAATAAAATATTAGAAACAGGCACTTCAAATTTAGTCTTTGTTAAAAATGGAAAAATATTTTCTCCAAAAAAAAATTGTTATTTTGGAAATACACTTAAGTTTATAAGTAAAAAAGTTAAAATTAATTTTAAAGATATATCAATTAAAGAAATTAATGATTATGAAGAAATAATTCTTATTGGATCAGGAAAGGTAGTTATGTCAGTGTCAAAAATAGATGAATTAAAATGGAAAAGTCGAAATAATGTTTCCTTTAATAAACTTAGAAAAATATATAATACTCTAATTTAAATATGAGAGATCCTAACAATCCTTGTTTATTCTGTGATTCAAAAAAAAGTGGTATTGCTCACGAAAATGATCTTGCTTATGCAAGTTTCGACTCTTATCCTGTTTCTGATCACCACTGTTTAATAATTCCTAAGCGTCATATTAAAGATTATTTTGACATGACAAATGATGAATTGATTGCTTGCAATGATCTTATCCAAATAGTTAAAAATGAAATTCTAAGTAAAGATACTAATGTTAAAGGATTTAATATTGGGACAAATGCTGGAAAAATTGCAGGTCAATCTATAATGCATTGCCATATACACTTGATACCAAGAAGAGAAGGTGACGTTGATAACCCCCAAGGTGGGGTAAGATCAGTAATTCCAAATAAACAACATTACAAACGTAAACCGTAAGTTGTTATTAATGACAAAATTGACCAATAGTTTTAGTTGAACTCTTTATTTAACTAGACTAGAAAATCTCAAACTAACTTTATAAATAATTAAAAATTATGTTATCTACAAATCCTTTTTCAATTTTAGCTGAAACTGTTTCACCTTTTGCAATGCAAAGCTTCATAATTGCTATGGTAATTTTGATTGCAGCAGGAACAATTATACAAATGATTGTTCACAAAAACGTTACTTATTTTTTTAATAATGCCAAAAAAGCTAAAGCTAATGCTGTTAAGGAATTGAGTACAGGAGAAAGAGCTTCAATTATCGCAAAGACAACAGTTTATGATATCGGCACAACTGCAGAACTTGGATTTGGAAAAAGAAGACTTGCACATGTTCTTGGAATGTATGGAACAATATTATTTTGGGTTGCATCAGCAGTTTTAGTATTTTGCTACACAGGAGCTGATAAACCTACTTCATCTACTTGGTCTATGATTTGGCATGTAGGAGCAATACTTACATGTGTTGGTGGTTATTGGTTTTGGTTTTTTTTAAGAGTAGATGTATCTGCGGAAGCGCATCCTTGGTACAGAATTATTAAAGCTGATTTATTTGTTTTAGCTTTATTAGCTTGTTCGACTTTTGGTTTATTGTGGTCTTACACACAATCTAATGGTCAAGCAGGATTATCTTATTTATTTTTGACTTTATTTGTCCTTTCAAATTTAGTTTTATTTGGAGGAGTTTATTGGTCTAAATTTGCACACATGTTTTATAAACCTGGTGCAGCAATCCAAAAAAATTTAGCAGAAGCAGATGGTTCACGAGACAACTTACCTCCTCCTGCTGACGCGCCTGAACAGTTTGGTTTAGGTATTAAAAGAGAACAACCTAAACACTATTAATATGATGAAATTAAAAAAGGAGAATAAATAATTATGTCAACTTTCGTATACATGACAAGATGTGATGGCTGTGGTCACTGTGTGGATATTTGTCCATCAGATATTATGCACATAGATGAAAATATCAGACGTGCAAAAAATATTGAACCTAACTTTTGTTGGGAATGTTATTCATGTGTAAAAGCATGCCCAAATCATGCAATAGACGTAAGAGGTTATGCTGATTTTGCTCCTATGGGTCATAGCGTTAGAGTTAGAAGAGAAGAAGAAAAAGGAACAATTTCATGGAAGATCAAATTTAGAAATGGAACAGAGAAAAACTTTGTTTCTCCAATTACTACAAAGCCATGGGGTAAATTTATTCCAAAACTTGCTGAAGGTGATAAACCAAACCAAGGTGAGATTAATTCACAAAGACTTTATACTGAGCCAGAAGGTTTAAATATTGAAGGTGAATTACCATCAGTGCCAAAAGAGTCGTTTAAAAAAGGAGTTTATTACTAATGGCTAGACATAAAACACATTACGAAGATTGCGATATATTAGTTGTTGGTGGTGGTATGGCTGGAACAGGTGCTACGTTCGAAGCTAGACACTGGGGAAGAGATATGAAAATTGTTTGTGTAGAAAAAGCAAACATAGATAGAAGTGGAGCTGTTGCTCAAGGTCTTTATGCAATCAATTGTTACATGGGAATGCAATGGGGAGAAAATCAACCTGAAGACCATGTTAGATATGCAAGAAATGACTTAATGGGAATGGTTAGAGAAGATTTAGGTTATGACATGGCTAGACACGTAGACTCTACTGTTCACATGTTTGATGAATGGGGTCTTCCAATGATGAAAAATGAACAAACTGGAAGATATTTAAGAGAAGGTAAATGGCAGATCATGATCCATGGTGAAAGTTACAAACCTATTGTTGCTGAGGCGGCAAAAAAATCTGCTGATAAAATTTATAATAGAATAATGATCACTCATTTAATTATGGATGAGTCTCAAGATAATAGAATTGGTGGAGCCGTTGGCTTCAACATGAGAACAGGTGATTTTCACGTTTTCAGAGCAAAAGCTGTAATAGTTGCAGCTGGTGGTGCTTCTCATATCTTCAAACCAAGAGCAGTTGGAGAAGGAATGGGTAGAACTTGGTATGCTCCTTGGAGTAACGGTTCAGCATATGCTCTTCCTATTGCTGCTGGCGCTAAAATGACACAAATGGAAAATAGAATTGTGTTATGTAGATTTAAAGACGGTTATGGGCCAGTTGGAGCTTATTTCTTACACTTAAAAACGTATACCCAGAACGCTAATGGGGAAAATTATGAGAAGAAATGGTATGATCAAACTAAAGAATTAGTTGGCGAATATATTGATCATCACCCAACACCTACTTGTTTAAGAAATCATGCTTTCATTCAAGAAGTTGCTGCTGGTGGTGGACCAATTCATATGGTTACAACTGAAGCTTTCCAAGATCCACATTTAGAAACAGTTGGTTGGGAGAACTTCTTAGGAATGACTGTTGGTCAAGCTGTAGTATGGGCGTCTCAAAATATTGATCCTAAATATACTAATCCTGAATTAACAACTTCAGAACCTTATGTAATGGGTTCACATGCTACTTGTTCAGGAGCTTGGGTAAGCGGTCCTGAAGATTTATCTCCACCAGAATATTTCTGGGGTTATAACAGAATGCTTACAATTGACGGATTATTTGGTGCTGGAGACACTGTGGGTGGAAGTGCTCATAAGTTTTCATCTGGATCTTTCACAGAGGGTAGATTAGCTGCTAAAGCTGCTGTTAAGTATATCGAAGATAAAAAAGCTGAAGGGGTTAAGGTTTCAGACAAACAATGTGAGGATTTCAAAGCTATGGTCTACAAACCACTTGAAAACTTCACTGTTGCACAAAACGAAATCACTGGTGGAACTGTTTCTCCTAGTTATATATCACCAATCCAAGGTCTGCAAAGACTACAGAAGATTATGGACGAATATGTAGGTGGAATTACATCTAACTATATGACTAATGGCAATATGTTGAAAAGAGGTCTTGAATTGCTTGAATGGCTTCAAGAAGATCTTGAGCATGTTGGTGCTGAAGATTATCACCAATTGATGAGAGCTTGGGAATTGAAACATAGAGCTTTAACTTCTCAGTGTGTAACTGAACATACTTTATTTAGAGAAGAGACTAGATGGCCAGGATACTATTATAGAGGAGATCATATGAAACTTGATGATGATAATTGGCATTGTCTGACAGTTTCTAGAAGAGATCCAAAAACTGGTAAATTTAGTATGGAGAAGGTTCCTGTCTACCACATCGTGGATGAGAACGAGAAGAAAAAAGCTTCTTAAGATACTTTAATTAGAAATAGATAAGTTATGGATATTTTATCAAAAAAAGATGATGAAATATATGAGTTGGCTAAACCTATTTGGTTTAACCTGGTAAAATCGTCAAATTTAAAAGATTATGGTGGATTTACCAGAGATTTTTCAACTCAGATGCTCTTTGGAGCTAATGAGGTAGAGCTTGGAAAACAATGGGCTAACAATAAGCTTATCACTAATCTTCATGAAACGTTCGAGCCTTTTGGGTGTCTTAGAAGAGGAGAGCATATAACCGTTCTGATAAAACAGACCAATAAAGAAATTCCAGGAGAATTTTTGGGAAGGTTAGTTTTAGGTGTTGAAGATGAAATGGTTAAAGTTTTTGGTGCAACGATCTATTAAAAAAAATTTATCTAATTTTTAAAATAATATTTGACAATTTGTTCTCTGGGTGTATTGACGCACTTAATGCAAATTTCTAACGTAAAAATTTTCAATAAACTAACTAGCTTAAAAGTTTCTTTAATGAAAACAGGTATATTTTTAAGTCTAGCTGCTTATTGGGGAGTTATTATAGTTGGAACTTTTATTACTTTTAACTAAGTTGTTTTTAAACAATTTATTTATTTAAATGGATGTATTTTTACCCATCGCGCAAGTTTTTGTTAATCCAATAGAAATTCTTATATTAAGCGCAATCGTTGGTGTCCTTTCTGGATTGTTTGGAGTGGGAGGTGGTTTTTTAATGACACCTTTTTTAATTTTTTTAGGAATACCTCCTGCATACGCAGTTGCAAATGAAGCAAACAATATCTTAGCCACTTCAGTTTCTGGTTCAACAACACATTATCTAAAAAACACTTTAGATTACAAAATGGGTTTAATGATTGTCATTGGTGGCGCTATAGGTACCTCATTAGGAATTTTTACCTTTTCTTATTTTAAAGGTATTGGAAAGATAGATACCGTAATCTCTTTAGCTTACATGTATATTTTAGCAATCATTGGATCTTTAATGTTAGTCGAAAGTCTTGGTGAAATAGATAAAGCTAAAAGAAACGTTTTAGTTAAAAAAAAATTACATGTTCATTATTGGATCCATGGACTTCCTTTAAGAATGAGATTTCCAAAATCAAAATTATATGAAAGTATTTTTACTCCAATAGTTATTGGTTTAGTAGTTGGTTTTATTGCTGCAATAATGGGAATAGGTGGAGCATTTATATTAGTGCCAGCAATGATTTATATAATTAAGATGCCAACTAAACTTGTTCCTGGAACTTCATTATTTGTTACTATTTTTGTCAGTGTAATTGTTACTTTCCTGCATTCATTTAATTATGGCTCGATTGATTTACTTTTAGTATTTCTACTTGTTATTGGATCAATAATTGGTGTTCAGATTGGACAAAAATTAGGAGAAAAAATTGATAGCTCAGGATTACGTGCACTGATGGCTATTTTGATTTTAGCAGTTGGTATTGCAATTGCTTATGATTCATTTTTTGCAGATCATGATACAAATGCAACAACCACTTCTGCAATTTCGGATTTAAATTTCTTCTCACAATTTATTTTAGATTTTTCTAATGAGATGCCATTTTTTTATGGCTTATTCTCAATTATGTTTGCAATATTTCTAGGTGTAGCAGCAGCTTTTATAAGAAGATTTTTTTCAAATTTTAAAAAACAAATATTGATGAAATCTTAATTAAATAAGTAAAGATACAATTCAATAGTCCCTAAACAAACAATTCCAACAGTAGCCATTCCAATAAATCCAACTACAAAAGGTTTGTATCCCATACTGATAATATCTCTTAAATTGGTAGACATACCAATTGCTGCCATTGCCATTGTTAAGAATATTTTTGATAAAGATTTAATTCCATCCACAGTACTAAACCAAAGTTCAGCGTTGTTTGAAATAAAAATTAGATCACCTAAATTTCGAACAATAATCATTGCTACAAAACCTAGAACAAAATATGGAAAAATATCAATTATTGAGTATTTTTTTTCTTTAGGTTCATTTCTGTTATACAGATAAGCAAACAAAGGGATCATTATAACTAAAAAAGTATTTCTTACTAATTTAGTTACGGTTGCTACATTTAAAGTCTCTGGGCTATTGTATTGCTGATCATATATCAATCCAGCAGCTGCTACTTGTGCCGTTTCATGTATGGAAGTTCCTAAAAACAAACCAATTAAAAGTGGTTCACCGTTAAAATAAAAATTTGCAAAGTATGGATAGATCAGCATTGAAAGAATCCCAAACAAAGTGATGTTTGCAATTGCGTAAGATATTTCATTTTTTTTGGCACCAATTACAGGAGCAGTTGCCATTATTGCTGTTGTTCCACAAACTGTACTACCAATTGATATTAGGTAAGCCATTCTTGTAGGGATTTTTAATCTCTTAATTAAAAGTTTAATAACTACTAATACACTTACAATACAAATTACAATTAGAGGAATAGCAATTGCACCAAATTCAAGAAACTCAAAAGGTTTTAATTGAATACCTAAGCAAATTATTCCAAGTTTTAAAATATTTTTTTGAGTAAAATTCAAACCTCTTATGAAACTTTCTCTTATTTTAAAAACATTTCCAAAGAACATTCCTAATAGGATAGCTATCATTGCAGTGGATATAGGACTTTTTTCGTATCCTAATAATTCAATACCAATAATATTATTAAAGCCTTGAGATAATGTGTAGAGAACAAACGCAAGTATAATACCAGGTAAAAGTACCAGGTACTTATTTTTAGCCATAAAGTAGGATTTTTAATTAAGCACTTCTGTAAAGCTTAGTCATTACAAATTCTCTATGACCTAAAGCTTCAGCACAAGTTAACCTTCCATTAGCTGTTCTAATAGTTGCTTTAATTAGTTCATCACCAGCTTGATCCAAATTCATTTCTCTAGAAAGTATTTTAGAAACATCGCAGTCGATATGTTCTTTCATGCTGACTGCTGTTAATGGATTGGCCGTTAATTTCACAACTGGTTCAATTGGATTTCCAATAATATTTCCTTGTCCTGTTGGGAATAAGTGAATATTAAAACCACCAGCGGCTTGCAATGTAACACATTCTGCTGCAGCTGAAGAAGTATCCATAAAATATAATCCTGGACCTTTTTGTGGTTCTTCGGCAGGTGTTAAAACATCTACGAATTGTCTTGATCCTATTTTTTGAAAATTTCCAAATGCTTTTTCTTCAATCGTAGTAAGTCCTCCAGCTATATTTCCCGCAGTAGGTTGACTTTCTGATAAATCATCTGTTGCTTCTTTTAAAATGAAATCATTGTATTCATTCCAAGTTTTTTTAAACTTCTCTTGTGCTTCTGGAGTTTTACCTCTTTTTTCACAAACTGTTTCAGCACCTGTAAGTTCTGAAGTTTCACCAAAACATAAATGAACTCCTAATGGCTCTAATTTATCCATTAAATTTCCAACTGTTGGATTAGATGCAAGACCTGAAGTAGTGTCAGACTCACCACATTTTACCGAAATCCAAAGATCACTTATTGGACATTCCTCTCTTTGTTTTTCAGAAGCCCACATTGAAAATTCTTGAGCTTTTTTTGAAGCTTTCATGATTGTTTCAATGTCACCAGCACCCTCAATACTGAAACCTTCAACAGGTTTTCCAGTTTTTGCCACCTCATCAACAATTCTTTTAGTCCATTTAGGCTCAATGCCAATAATTATAGCAGCAGCAACATTTGGGTTTTTTGCTGTACCTATCATTGTTCTAAAATGTAACTCTAAATCAGCACCAAACTGTAATCTTCCATACGAGTGAGGTAACGCAATTGTGCCTTTAATATTGTTTGCGACAGCTTCTGCACAAGCATTTGAAATATCATCAACAGGCAAAATGATTACATGATTTCTTGTTCCAGCTCTGCCATTTTCTCTTTTATAACCTAAAAAACTTTTTGGGATTTCCATATTACTACCACTTCTTTGTTTTAACGTTGTGAACATGTACGTGTTCACCTTTTTTGATTGATTTGACTACTTTACCAATATCATGACCGTATTTAATAATAGTGTCACCTTCATTTAAATCGTTCATTGCAATTTTGTGTCCTAGAGGGATTTCATCTTCAGATTGAATGTTAACTGTCTTGTCATTTTCCATAATCCAGCAAGAGCAGTCCTGTTTTGGAGTGATTTTTTCAATAACAACTACTCCTACGTTGTCTTTTTCGTCGTGTATAATGATGTCTGTAGCCATAATGTTGTGTCGAATTGTTTGTTTGAAATTTAGAAAATCTTATATATTAATCGCGAAATTTGACAAACGAATTTTATAAATTCTTAATAATTATACTTTAGAGGGGTTCTAGTCTTATGACAAAAATGACAACAGAAGAAGCTTTTGTAAAAGTTTTACAAATGCACGGCATTGAGCACGCTTTTGGAATTATCGGTTCTGCTTTCATGCCAATATCAGATATTTTTCCTGATGCAGGAATTACTTTTTGGGATGTAGCCCATGAAACAAATGGTGGTTTAATTGCTGATGGTTACACAAGAGCTACAGGCAAAATGTCTATGGTCATTGCACAAAATGGACCAGGAATAACAGGATTAGTAACTCCAATTAAAACTGCATACTGGAATCACACTCCTCTATTATTGGTAACACCACAAGCTGCAAACAAAACTATGGGCCAAGGTGGTTTTCAAGAAGTAGAGCAAATGAACCTGTTTAAAGATATGGTTTGTTATCAAGAAGAAGTTAGAGACCCATCAAGAATGGCAGAAGTTCTAAACAGAGTAATCGAAAAAGCTATAAGAGGCTCAGCTCCAGCACAAATAAACGTTCCAAGAGATTATTGGTGTCAGGTTATTGATATAGATTTACCACCAATTGTAAGATTAGAAAGACAAGGTGGAGGTAACGATGCTGTTTCTAAAGCTGCTGATTTGTTATCTAATGCAAAATTTCCAGTAATACTTTCAGGTGCTGGTGTTGTTATTGGTGGAGCTATTGATGCTACTAAAAATCTTGCTGAAAAATTAGATGCACCAGTATGTTCTGGTTATCAACATAACGATAGTTTTCCAGGAAGCCACCCATTAGCAGTAGGACCTTTAGGTTACAATGGTTCTAAAGCTGCAATGGAATTAATTTCAAAAGCCGATGTTGTTTTAGCACTAGGTACAAGATTAAATCCATTTTCAACTTTACCAGGGTATGGAATTGATTATTGGCCAAAAAATGCAAACATCATTCAGGTAGATATTAATCCTGATAGAATTGGTTTAACAAAAAAAGTAACAGTTGGAATTAGTGGTGATGCAAAATTAGTTGCAGAGCAAATTTTAGCAAAACTATCTTCGAACGCAGGAGATACTGATAGGCAAGCTAGAAAAGATTTAATTCACCAAACAAAATCTGCATGGTTACAAAAACTTTCAAGTTTAGATCATGAAGATGATGATGAAGGAACAGTTTGGAATAAAGAAGCTAGAGAAAGAGATTCAGATAGAATGTCACCAAGACAAGCTTGGAGAGCAATTCAATCTGGTATGCCTGATGACGTAATTATTTCAAGTGATATTGGAAATAACTGTGCAATAGGAAATGCTTATCCTACTTTTGAAAAACCAAGAAAATATTTAGCTCCAGGTTTATTTGGACCTTGTGGATATGGATTTCCATCAATATTAGGTGCAAAAATTGGTTGTCCTGATACTCCGGTAATTGGTTTTGCGGGAGATGGCGCTTTTGGAATTAGCATGAACGAAATGAGTTCATGCGCTAGGGAAGAATGGCCTGCAATTACAATGGTAATTTTTAGAAATTATCAATGGGGTGCAGAAAAAAGAAATACTACTCTATGGTTTGATAACAATTTTGTTGGAACTGAGTTAGACCCTGAATTAAGTTACGCTAAAGTTGCTGATGCATGTGGTTTAAAAGGTGTAACTGTTAGAACAATGGAAGAAACAACAAATGCAATCAAGCAATCTTGTGAAGACCAAAAGAAAGGAATTACAACATTTATAGAAGTAATTCTAAACCAAGAACTTGGAGAACCATTTAGAAGAGATGCGATGAAGAAACCGGTAAGAGTTGCTGGTATCAACAAAGCAGATATGAAGAAACAACCTTCATTAAACTCTTAAAATCTTTTAAAAATTTATCAATTATCGTAAAGTCACTTCATGGAAGTGACTAACGATAATAGCTGTAGTTGGATTAATGACCTTAATCCAAGAACAAACATCAAGTCTCTTCTATCAAACGATGAGTGTGATTGGTTAATAATAGGGGCTGGTTACACAGGTCTGTCTGCTGCAAGAAAATTAGCTCAAATAAATTCAAATTTAAAAATTATACTAGCAGATGCCCAACTAGCAGGTGAAGGTGCTAGTGGAAGAAATTCTGGTTATTTGGTTGATACAACTTTGAATGATGGTTTTACATCAAATAAAGAACTGCAAAATTACAAAAAGAAAGCTGATATTTATTCATTAGGAATAGATGTAGTTAAAAAATTTATTAAAGAACATCAAGTAGATTGTGATTGGAATGAAAGTGGTAAATATTTCGCTTCATCAAAAATTCAAGATAAAAAAATTTTAGAAAATTTTTCAAATACATTATCTAAGTTAGGCTTTGAACACAGTTTATTAGGATACAAAGAATTGTCTGAAAAATTAGGTACTAGTTTTTATAATATCGGACTTTACACAAAGGGTGGTATTCTACTACATCCAGGAAAATTAGTTAGAGCAATGGTTGATGCTCTTCCTACTAATGTTATTTTGTATGAAAATTCTTGTTTGTTAAATTGGTCTAAAAATAAAGATTTCATTTTTTGTAATTTCAAAAATGGAAAAATTAAAACAAAAAATATTATTTTTGCTACGAATGGTTTTTTAAAATCATTAGGAATAAAATCAAATTATAACTTTCCCATTACTTTAACTGCTAGCATGACAAGAAGATTATCTGATGAAGAATTTAAATCTATTGGTGAACCAAAAGAATGGGGCGTACTACCTGTAAGGCCAATGGGTGCAACAATTAGAATGACAAAAGACAGACGAATTTTGATTAGAAATACAGCTGAAGTACACAATCCATTTGTTATGTCAAATTCCACTCTTAAAAAAAGATCTTTCAATCAGAAACTTGGAATACAAAAAAGATTTCCACAATTACCCAATGATATAATTAAATCATCTTGGTCTGGAATAGTATCAAGAACAAGGAATAGTTCTCAAATATTTGAAAAAATTGATAGTAATATTTTTGCCGCTGGTTGTTATAACGGTTCAGGTATTGGTGTAGGAACTTTATTTGGTGAACAAATTGCTCTTAAAGCGATTAATGAAAGTACTTGTGAAATAAAAACAATAGAAGCGAGGAACAAACCTACATGGTTACCTCCGCAACCATTTTTGAATTTAGGAATAAAAACTAGATTAGTTTATGAACGTTTGAGAGCTAAATCAGAAATCTAATTGGTTCTAATTTTTTGATTTATCACAAGAACTGCACCAATGATTAAAATTGGAAGACCCATTATTAGATCATATTGCCATTCTAAATTTTCAAATATTGTTGAAATAATTAATGCTAATACGGGCATTACAACACCAACATAACCAGCTCTTCCAGGTCCAACTTTTTCAAGCAACTTCAAATAAGATACAAAAGCAAATATTGAACCAAAAATTGAAAGATAAAATAGTGAAGAGATGTAGCTGAAACTAGTTTCAAATAATAATTCAGCTCCTCGAAATTTTGCAATTACCAATGTAACAATTGAACCATAAAACATAGAGTATGCTATTGTTTGTATTGGAGGAAAATTATTGTTTAAGTTTCTTTGATGAACCATATTACCTGTTGATGCACAAAATGTTCCAACTAGAGCTAGAAACAATCCTATATGAGTTCCTTCGCTAAAACTAAAATTGAAAATTTCATCATTAAAAATGATCATTATACCCACCATACCAATTGATGCTCCGATTAAAGTTTTTAATGAAGGCTTCTTTTTAAAATAGAATGTTTCACCAACTATATTCATTATTACCACAGTTGAAAATACAATTGCTGGAAAAGCACTAATTAAATAAGTGTTAGATAAATAGAAGAAAACATAATTTACCGAATACAAGCAAATTCCAAAAAACAAAAACCAAAAATGCTGATTGATTGAAAATTTTAAGTTTTCTTTTTTAATTATTAAAAAAATAAAAATTATAAATGCAGCTATTAAAAATCTGTAAAATACAGAAACCAGTGGATCAACATAGCCTAATTGAAATTTAATTAGATACCAGGTGGGTGACCAACAAAAAAGAGTGATTATAAAAAGAATAAAATTATTCATGATTAATTAATTTTTACACACGTATTCTATGAATAAAATTATCCTTATGATTATAATATTATGAAATAACTGCTCTTACAGATCCAAGTTTATCAATTTTTGCTGTATATGTTCCTTTTTTTATAATAGGCACAACCCCAACTGTGGATCCTGTAAAAACATAAAAATCTTTGTCTAAATTAATTTTATCTTTTTTAACTTTATTTAAAACAAATCTTAATGAATTTATTGGATTTACATAAACAGCATTTGTGTTTCCATCTACACTTTGCTTAGCTTTTTTATTTGAAATATTTGTTTTTAAATTACCTATGTTAATTTTTTTAAATTTTTTCTTTTGACCAATCAAAAATTTAATATTACCTCCAAAGTCACTACTTAAATCTCCAAAAGAAGTAATACCTTTTCTTTTTTGCCTATATCCAACTACTTCGACACAGGGTGCCATGTGTGAAATATATTTAGTTACGTTACTATTAGTGATCTTACCTTTTGAAGTGAAAAAAGTTTTTTTGATCAAATAACAAACTTCAAGTTCAATCCCTAAAGCATATTTATTTATTTTTACTTTCTTTCCACTTTTTATTAAGTTTTTTTTGAAAACAGATGCAATAAAAGGCTCTTTTTCTTTTAATTTTTTCATTAACGGAATTCCAGTTCCACCAGCTTTAAAACCTATTGTTGGATCTTCTATTTTGCTTTCACATAATTTTCTAAATTTGTCCGCTTCAATAAGTTTTTTTGTAAATTTGCCAGGTATTGGAGAAATAATTTTATTATTTTGAAAAGCATTAACCAATTTATCGGAAATTTTATCTCTAAGTGTTTTTGTCATAAGAATTTTTAATTTATTTTTTTTGATGTTTGATTAATAACAAATATTCCTGAAGTTGTAATTATTATTGCACCTATAATAGTAAATAAATCTGGAACATCATCATAGAAGAAAAATCCAAAAATTATTGCCCAAAAAATTAAAGTATAATGAAATGGTTGTATTATGCTAGCTCTTGCATTTTTAAGTGCTAATATTTGGAAGTATATACCTAATGAAAAAAATAAACCAATTGGCACAAAGAAATATAAAGAATTAAAATTAACAGGTTGCCAAAAATTAAACGCCATTATTGAGGTTATAACAATCCCAACTAAAGAAGAGTAGAACAAGGATACTTCAGGAGCATCATATTCAGTTATTTTTTTTGTTGCTATTTGATAAAGACCCAGAAAAAAAGCTGCTAACAATGGAATAAAAGAATTTATACTAAATACATCAGATGCAGGTCTAATAATTATCAAAACTCCAATAAAACCTATAAAGATTGCTATCCATGTTTTGATTGATACTCTCTCATTTAAAATAAATACAGATAATGCAACTATAATTATAGGTGCTAGTGCACCTATGCTATGAGCGTTCGCTAAAGATAGGTGTTTAAAAGATAAAACAAAGAAACCAGACTCTAAAATAGATAGTAGACTTCTTATAATTTGAAGTTTTAAATTATTAGATCTAAAAAAATTATTATTGTTAGCTCTTTTTGCTTCTATCAAGCCTAACAAAAGCACAAAAGTATATTTGATAAATAATAATTGAAATATAGAGTAATGAATAACTGCAGTTTTTTGAATTGCATCAAGGATTGAAAATGAAAAGTAAGCAATTATTGCAAAAATAATTCCCAGTGTTTCTCTTGATTTAAATTTCATTTTTTTTGTTTTAATTTTATTTCAAGTTGTTATTGATTAATTCAGACTGTCATGGATTTTGTATTACTATATTTTGTTATAGCAAGTTTTTTAATAGTGATAGTACCGGGCCCCACTGTCAGTCTGATAATTGCCAATTCTCTAAGATCTGGTGTAAAAGCAGGATTATTAAACGTTTTTGGTACCCAAGTTGGCGTTTTAATTTTGTTATTTTTATTAGCACTTGGATTTGAGATAGTTTCGCCTTTTCTAGAAGTGATTATTAAATATGTAAGAATTCTAGGTTCAATTTATTTAATTTCACTTGGAGTAATTACAATTAAGTCAGATATTGATTTAAAAAAAACTCAAGTAACTAAATTTGAAAAAAAATATTTTCTCCAAGGATTAATAGTGATTTTAACTAATCCAAAAATATTTTTGTTCCTTGGTGCATTTATTCCTCAATTTATTAATATAAATAAACCTGTTAGTTATCAGATAATTTATTTTGGAATTATCTTTATAATTGTAGCTACAATATTTGATAGCTCATATGCATTTGTATTTGGCAAGTTTAGAGAATTCATAGCATCAAAATATTTAAAATTTTTAAATAAAATTGGCGGATTTATATTAATTCTTGTTGGTATTTGGATGTTTTTTTATTAATTTTCCAAAACAGACATTGGGTCCAATCTAGTTTGAAACCAATTAATTCTAAAATCAAGATGAGGTCCAGTTGATCTACCTGTCGATCCGACGGTTCCAATAATATCTCCTTGATTAATTAAGTCTCCTACAGAAACTAAAACATTTTCTAAATGCGAATATATAGTTGATATACCATGACCGTGATCCATAATTACTGTTCCACCGGTGTAATATAAATCATCTTCAGCCATTGTAACTTTACCTGAACCTGATGATTTAATCATTGTCCCTTGTTTTGCTGCTATATCAATTCCATAATGTGGCCATCTAGGTTTACCGTTTAAAATTCTTTGACTCCCATATACACCACTAATTATTCCTTCAACAGGCATTATAAACTTTTGCTTAAAAAACTGTAATTCAGAATTAATTGCTCTTGCTTCACCAATTGCATTATTTTCTTTTTTTATTCTTTTATAGACTGACTCGGGTGGGGTTACTTTGCTTTCTTCTAAGCCATCTATTCTTTGAATGTTGTATTTTCTTTTTAAAACTTTTTTGGTTATTGTAGTTTTTTTTCCATCAAAGATTTTTGTAAAAATAAGATCATATTTTTGATCTCTATCAATACCAAAAACAAAAAAACCATCTTTTGATACTCTTACTTCTTTTTTTCCAACAATTATCTTTGCATCAGGATTTGTTTTCCCTAAAATAAAATGACCTTGTAAGAATTTACCTTGAAATTCTATTGCGTTTGCAGATGAAAAAAATAAGAAAAATATTAAAAAAAATCTATTTATTACTGAGCTGTCCATCCACCATCTATTATAATTGATGTTCCAGTTATCATTGAGGAAGCAGGTGAGGCTAAGAAACAAACTGTTGTTGCCACATCACTTTCAGTTGCTGCTTTTCCCATTGGAATATTTCCAAGTGCTAGTTTTTTAAATTTTTTATTTTTAAAGAAATTTTTAACCATTGGAGTTTCAACAAACGTAGGAGCTACTGTGTTAACTCTTATATTCTTTTTAGCTAACTCTACACCCATACCTTTTGTCAAACCTTCAATCCCAAATTTAGTCATATTGTAAACATTTCTCCCACTCATACCGACATGACCTAATTGAGAAGACATATTAATAATAGAGCCAGGTCTCTTTTTATTTTTAAGCATTTTCTTAACTACTAATTGTGCAACATTAAATGCAGCTTTTAGATTTAAATCTACCAAGTAGTTCATACTTTTTTGTTTAATTTTTTCAAAAGGTTCAGGAATATTAGTTCCAGCATTGTTTACTAACACATCAATAATTTTGATTTTTTCTAATTTTGCTTTTAGATCTTCATAATTCATTACATCACAAGGAACTTTAATTACTTTACCTTTAATTTTTTTAATATCTTTTTCTAATTTATTTAAATCAGATGGAGTTCTGCTTAAAGCTATTACAGTTGCCCCAGCTTCTGCGAGTGCAATAGAGCAAGCTCTCCCAAGTCCTTTACCAGCACCAGTAACTAGTGCGTACTTATTTTTAAGATTAATTTTTTGAAGATACATTAAAAGAATATTATTTTAATATCTGTATAAATCAACTCAACAGCTACTATTAATATTGCTAATAAACCAACCCATGCAATCCATTTGTATTTTTTTATCCATCCAGAAATTAATGTTGCAGCAGTTGCCATTAAAACAATCGATAGAACCAATCCAAATACAAGTAATCCATAATGATCACCTGCAGCACCAGCAACACCCAAAACATTATCTAAACTCATTGTAAAATCAGCAAGTAAAACAGTCCAAATTGCTTTTAAAAAACTTGAGTTGTCTACTTTTATATCTTCCTCTGAATCTGAGCCTTTGATTACATCAACATAAAGTTTGTAAACAATATAAAGAAGTAAAATTCCCCCAATAAGTCTTAGTCCTGTAATTTGTAACAAATAAGCTGTTAGTAACGTTAATATTATCCGTAATATTACTGCACCACCAATTCCCCAAAATATAACTTTCTTCCTTTGTTCAACTGGAAATTTTGAGGCTACCATTCCAATTATAATGGCATTGTCACCAGCTAACACTAAATCAATAAAAATTATTTGTGTTAAAATAGCAATTTGTTCGGGAGTAAAAAATTCTGCAAACATTATTGTTGTAGTATCATGTCAGCACCTTTTTCTGCAATCATAATCGTAGGTGCATTAGTATTTCCTGAAGTAATGTTAGGCATTATTGATGCATCAATAACTCTAAGATTTTCTATTCCTCTTACTTTTAATTTTTCATCGACTACTGACATCTCATCTTGTCCCATCTTACATGTACCAACAGGATGAAAGATAGTTTGTGCAAAATTTGATGCTTCTTTCACCAATTCCTCGTCATCATCAATATGAATACCAGGTCTATATTCCTCAGGTGTATATTTCTTAAAAGTTTCAGATTCCATTATAATTTTTCTTGTCAATTTTAATCCTTTAGCAGCAATCATTCTATCGTGATCAGTTGATAGGTAATTTTGTTTTATTTTTGCGTAAACACGCGAGTCTTTATCAACAATACTTACGTGACCTCTGCTTGTAGGTCTTATATTTGAAACAGTTGGAGTAAACGCGTGAAAATCATGATTTTTTGTAGCTCCTAAAGTATCCATACTCATCGGTTGAACGTGCCATTGTAAATCAGGTAATTCTAAAGAAGGATCACTTTTTGCAAACATACAAAGTTGACTTGCTCCCATAGTCATTGGACCACTTCTTTTAAAAACATACTCTAATCCGATAAGCAAATTTCCAAACAAGCTATTAATTTTTTTATTAAGAGATTTTAAACCGTTAATTTTATAAATAGGTCTTAACATTAAGTGATCGTGTAGATTTTCACCTACACCATTTAAATTATGAACCATATCAATTCCCAAATTTTTTAGTTTTTCTGGATTTCCAATTCCTGATACTTGCAATATTTGAGGAGAACCAATTGCACCTGAAGAAACTATAATTTCTCTGTTTGCCTCAGCTGTTTTCAATTCATTATCCTGCCAATACTCAACTGATTTTGCCTTTTTATTTTCAAAGTTAATTTTTTTAACATGAGCGTGAGTAATAATTGTTAAATTTTTTCTATGCTTAACAGGGTTTAAATAACCAACAGCAGTACTGCATCTAAATCCATCTTTTTCTGTTACTTGAAAATAACCACAGCCATGGTTGTCTCCTGTATTAAAATCTTTTGTTTTTGGTACACCAAATTCCTCAGCAGCGTTTTGAAACTCATCTAAAAGAGGAAGATGTATTCTTTGATCTGAGACTGAGAGAGGCCCACCAACTCCATGGTATTCACTTTTGCCTCTTTCTTGATTTTCTGCTTTTATAAAATAGGGCAGAACATCATCCCAACCCCAGCCAGTATTTCCAAGCTGTCTCCAAATATCATAATCTCTGTGTTGTCCTCGGATATATAAAAGTCCATTGATAGAAGAGCTTCCTCCTAAAGTTTTTCCACGGGGATAACGTATTGAAATATTATTCATGCTTTCATCTGGTTCTGTCTTGTAGCACCAGTCAGTATTAGGATTGTGCATCGTTTTAAAATAACCAACTGGAATATGGATCCATGGATAATTATCTTTACCTCCAGCCTCAATCAAAAGAACTTTGTGTGAAGGATTTTCTGATAGCCTATTTGCTAAAACACAGCCTGCAGATCCAGCTCCTAGTATAATGAAATCAAAATTATTCATAAATTAGAACTCTTATAAATTAAAAAAATTATATTTCTAACAAATCTGTTAAAAATTTTAAAATATACCAATATTAACACTTGTTTTAGTTTTCATTCTTTGACAAAGTTTCGACTTTAAAAATAAAGAGAGGGAAACAAATGAAAAAAATCATTTCAATGTTATTTGCAGTTGCAATGGTGTTTGGATTTATTTCAAACGCTAATGCTGCAAAAACACTAAAATGTCAGACAGTTCTTAACACAAAAGCTGATGAAGTTAAGATGTTAAAGGATTTTACTGACACAGTAACAGCGTTAACTGGTGGATCTCTTAAGTTTGAAATTATGCCAGCTGGAGCTGTTGTTGGTGTAAAAGAAACTTTAGATGCAGTTGACAAAGGCCTAATCGATTGTGGTTTCGCATGGACTCACTATTGGTCAGGTGACCATCCTGCAGCTATGCTATTCGGTTCTCCAGTAGCTGGTGGTGGTGTTGGTATTGACAACATTGCATTCTTATCATGGTTCCAGTATGGCGGTGGAAAAGAGTTATACGACAGACTATGGAAAGAAATGGGAAGAGACATCAAAGGATTTATGATTCAACCAGTTGGACCAGAAGCTTTAGGTTGGTTTCCAAAACCAATTAAAGATATGGCTGACTTTAGAAAATATAAGTTCAGAACTCCTCCTGGAATTCCAGGACAAACATATAAAGACATCGGTATCGCATCTGTAGCTATGGGTGGTGGAGATATTCTACCAGCTTTAGAAGCAGGAACAATTGATGCTGCTGAATGGTGTTGTCCAAAACCAGACTTAACGTTTGGTTTCCAAAAAGTATTAAAGCACTACTACCTACAAGGTCTACACCAAGTAGTCGTAAATGCTGACTTTTATATTACTGGAAAAACTTACAACGCTATGAGCGATCATGAGAAGAAGTCTCTTGAAGTTGCAGCTAATGCTTCATTAGCTAAATCTTTAAGTTACAGAATCTATGAAAATGGTAAAGCTTTAAGAGAGCTTACTGAAGTTCATGGAGTTAAATTAGAGGACACACCTTCTGATTACTTCACAGAATACATGGCTGCAGCTAAGAAAAGTTTGGAAACAAACGCTGCAAACAATGCATTCTTTGCAGAAGTATGGGACTCTATGAAAGAATTTGCTGATATAGCAGTTCCTTTCTGGAGTGGTGCTCAAATGTCTAATGCGAAGCTAGGAATGGCTCACGCAGCAACATTAAAGTAATCCAATAATTAATCTATAATTCAATTAGAGCGGACTTAATTGTCCGCTCTAATTTTTCTAAAAAATTTTTATGGCTGAAGAACCAACTAAACTAGATATATCAGATGAAATGATAGCCGAAAGGCGAGGTGGTTCAGGGAAGATGCCAAATGATATGCCATCATGGATGGCAAGTTCTATTGTAAATATTGATAAATTTAGCAAATGGATAGGTAACGTTGTTTGTTGGATACTGATGCCACTTATCTTTGCTATGACTTACGAAGTTTTGGCAAGAAAACTTTTTCATGCACCTACAATTTGGGCTTATGACATAAGTAGATTTTTGTATGGCGCACTATTCATGTTAGGTGCAGGTTACGCACTTTCAAAAGGTGTTCATATAAGAGCAGATTTTTTATACAGAAATTTCAAAACAAAAAACCAAGGGACGATTGATTTTTGGTTATATATTTTATTTTATTTTCCAGGACTAATAGTCTTTCTTTATATGACAATTGGTTATGTAGGTGAGTCTATTCAAAGAGGCGAAAGAGGAATGGATACTACATGGATGCCTTATATGTGGCCAATTAAGAGTTGTTTATTGATTGGTATCGTATTTTTATTAATCCAAGGTATTTCAGAATTATTAAAAAGTTATTGGGCTGCTACTAGAGGAAAATGGCCAGGAGAAGATGAATAATGTTAGCTGAATTTATAGATCCAGCATATTTAGGTTTTATTCTGGTAGGAGTAATGCTTTTTGCGATTTTCGTAGGATTTCCTATTTCATTTACACTTATATTTTTAGGTTTCGTATTTGGATATTTAGGGTTTGGAAAATTGGTCTTTTATTTAATGACCCTCCAGTTTTCGATGGTCATGACCGAACAAACCCTCGCCGCCGTCCCGCTCTTTGTCTTTATGGGTATTATGATGGAACAGGCAGGTTTAATGGAAAGATTATTCTCATCATTTCAAATGATGCTAGCAAGAGTTAGAGGTGCATTATATTACGCTGTTCTTTTTGTTTCAGTTATTTTTGCTGCAGCAACAGGAATTGTTGGTGCTTCAGTAACCATACTCGGTATCATGGCTGCAAAATCAATGAATAGATCTGGCTATGACGTCAGGCTTGCTGCAGGTACGATAACAGCTGGTGGTACTTTAGGAATTTTAATACCTCCAAGTATCATGCTTGTTGTTATGGGCCCAATTATGGAAATTCCAGTTATTGATTTATTTGCGGCTGCTATAATTCCAGGAATTCTTTTAGCAAGTTTATACGCTGGATACACAACAATAAGATGTATGATAAATCCTAAATTGGGACCTGTAATTCCTGAAGAGATGAGAGCCGCTAGTATGAAAGAAGTTTGGATTGAATTCTTCTTAGGTTTAGTTCCTCCAGCAGCGTTAGTGTTTGCAGCATTAGGAAGTATACTTTTTGGTTTTGCAACTCCAACAGAAGCAGCTGGTTGTGGTGCAATGGGAGCTTTATTACTTTCTTTAGCATACAAAAAATTAACCTTTTCAAAACTTCAAGAAGCTCTTGTTAAAACTTTAGAGATAACAGCTTTAATTATGGTTTTAGTTGCTGCATCAAACTTTTTTGGTGCTGTTTTTGCAAGACTAGGTACTCCAACTTTATTAACTGAATTCTTGTTAGGTTTAGACATGAACAAATATTTAATATTAGCGATTGTAATGGTGGCAATATTTTTATTGGGTTGGCCTTTAGAGTGGGTACCAATCGTAATGATTATTGTGCCAATTATTTTACCATTAATTGAAGCTCTTGGCTTTAATCTTACTTGGTTTGCAATATTAGTTGCCGTCAATCTCCAGACCGCCTGGCTATCTCCTCCAGTGGCATTGTCTGCGTATTTCTTAAAAGGGGTAGTGCCTGAATGGGATTTAAAAGATATTTATTATGGAATGATGCAATTTATGGTGCTTCAAATAATTGGTTTGGTTTTAATTATAATATTTCCTAAAATTGCACTTTGGTTACCAACTCTCCTATATGGACAGTAGAAATTATTAGTTTAAAATAATTTCTAGTGAATCAACCTAAAGTTAAATACTCCCTATCAAATTGGGATTTAGTTTCGGTAAATCCAAATTATAAAACTTGGGATTGGAAAGACCTGTTTTGTTACTGGGGAGTTAATGTACAAAGTGTAATTGGTTTTTCTCTAATTGCCTCGCTTTATATAATGTACAATTTAAACACCTTTGTGGTTTTAATAGGAACTTTATTAGGTTCATTTTTTGTTTATTTATTTGCTAATTTTATTGGAAAACCTTCACAAAAATTTGGATTACCTTTTGTAGTTTTGTTGAGATCTTCTTTAGGATTTAATGGAGCGAAATTTTTTGGATTAATCAGAAGCTTGGTTGGAATTTTCTTATTTGGAATTCAAACTTATTTTTTATCAAAAATTTTAACTTATCTTATTAGAATATTACTTTTCACTATCGATGAGTCATTGTTAGTACAAGATATATTTATTTTTTATTTTTTTGGTTTAAATATTATAGATTGGTCATCAATTTTAATTGTAATTATTTTTCAAACATTTTTGTTTAGTATTGGTGCTCAATATAATAAAAAAATAATAAATTTTTCAGCAATCAGTGTTTATGTAGGAATTGTTGTTTTTTTCTTTCTTGTTTTTTTAAGTGATGTCAAATTAACATCAAAAGCATTTGTAAATATTATTAATACCAAAAACTTTTTTGATATTAATAATTTATTACCACTTTTAACTGTAGCAGGAACTGTCTTTGCTTATTTTTCAATATTAATAATTAGTTTTGGGGACATTTCTAGGAATGTTAAAAATACTAAAGAGTTGGGTAAAGGGAATTTAAGTTTGCTTATTAATTTAATTATTTTCTCTTTTTTCTCTATATTTATTGTTGCCGGATCAGATGCACTTTTAAATCAAAAATTTTCAGACATAGACAGAATTTTTACAAATCCCACTGATATAATTGGCAAATATGACAATATTCAAATAACTACATTGGTACTATTTTTTGTCGTAATTGCTTCAGCATCCACGAATTTAGTAGCCAATTATATTCCATCTCAATATTCACTAATAAATTTTGTTCCAAATAAATTATCTTTAAGGAGTGCAAGCTATATAATTTCTTTCCTCGGTTTGTTGGTGGCTATTTTTTGGCTTACAATTTTGAGTCAAATTGGCATTTTATCTTTTATAGATACATTTGGTGCATTTTTTGGTCCGTTATTTGGAGTAATAGTTGCTGACTATTACCTGATCAATAAACAAAGCTTGAGTAACAAAGATTTGTATTCAGTAGAAAAAGAAAGTAGTTACTATTATTCAAGAGGGTGGCATATCAAAGGTGTTTACTCAGTATTTCTAGGTTTTATTTTTTCAGCATCAACAATTTGGAACACAAATTTAATGTTTTTACAGTCTTATGCGTGGTTAATTGGTGCATTTGTAGGCTGGATAACGTATTACTTGTTGGCAAAAAAATAATATGAAAGCTTTAGTATATACTGGAACACAAGAATTAGTTTACAGAGACGAACCTAATCCAATTGAAGTTTCGGGAGAAAGTATTTTAAAAATCCATGCTTCAGGAATATGTGGTTCTGATATGCACGCGTATCATGGACATGATGAGAGAAGAATTCCTCCTTTAATATTAGGCCATGAAGTTAGTGGTGAAGTCCAAAATGGTAAATTTAAAGGTAAAGACGTTGTTTTAAATCCTCTGATAACTTGTGGTAAATGTGAATACTGCACAAGTGGAAGAGAACATCTTTGTCCTCATAGAATTATTTTAGGCATGAATAAACCAATTGAAAGACAAGGGGTTTTTGCAGAATTTGTCTCAACACCAGACACAAATATTTATGAAATCCCAGATGGATTAGATAAAAATGAAGCGCCAGTAGCAGAGCCAACTGCAGTTTCTTTGCATGCAGTATTAATTGGTGAACAATCTTTAAAAAAACCTTTATCTGAATGTAAAATTTTGATCCAAGGTGGTGGTGCAATAGGATTATTATGTGGTTTAATTTTATCTAAAATTAAAAATAGTAAAAATATAATTCTTTCTGATCCTAATAAATTGAGATTGAATGAGTGTTCAAAATATTTAGATGCAAAATATGTTGCACCAGACCATAACGAAATAGAAAGTAATAAGTTTGATATTGTATTTGATACAGTAGGTTTAGAAATTTCAAGACAACAGGCTATTGAAGTAGTTAAGCCAGGTGGTTCAATTATTCACATAGGCTTAACTCAGCCAGCTGGAACCTTTAATTTTAGAAAAATGACACTTCAAGAGGTGACCGTAATAGGAACTTATTGTTATACTAATAAGGATTTTGAGCAAACTTTAGCAATATTAGCCAACAAAGAGATAGGTTCTCTAGATTGGATTGAATTTAGAGATTTAAAAAATGGCGGCGATGCCTTTAAACAAATTCATGATGGCACCTGTTTTGCACCTAAAATTATACTGATACCTTAGAATTAAAATTTAATTTTATAGCTCTAGAACTACCCATTTTGAGGTCATTAGACATAATTGGTGCAGATATCATTATTGACCAATAAATTAAAAGTAAAAAAATTGAAATTGTTTTCATATTATTTATTTAAAAATTAATTCTGATTTTTGCATGTTTAAATCTTGTCTAAATAATGTATTAAGAACTTAAATTATGAAAATATTTTTTAAACTCATTTCAATTTTTTTGATTTCAATCAGCTCAGTTGTTGCAAATGAAGTTATAGTGTTTGAGTTTACAGAAGCAGAACTTTCAGAATTAACTGTCAGAAAAGTAAGAGGAGCAAAGAACGAGACAAGTTATACTGTTGGTAAGAATGAAAATGGAAATTTCCTTAAGGCTGTTGCCGATAATGCAGCATCTGGTCTAGGCAAAGAAGTTAAAATTGATCTAAATAAGACACCTTTTATAAATATTACATGGAAAGTTGAGAAAGATTTATCAGGAATTAAAGAAGACACTAAAAAAGGGCATGATTTTGCCGCTAGAGTTTTTGCGGTAAAAAAAACAGGTGCAACACCATTGTCAAACAGAGCAGTTAACTATGTGTTTTCAAGCAATAGAGATGTTGGAGTTAGTTCACCAAGTCCTTACACAAAAAAATCTATAGATAATGTAATGTCAACTACAAAAACTAATTTAAATGAATGGGTAACAGTTAAATCAAATGTAAAAGAGGATTTTAAGAAATTCCACGATTTAGATTTAGATGAATTAGATGGCTTGGCGGTTATGGCGGATACGGATAATTCTAAAATGAAATCTATAGCCTATTTCCAGAATATTTATTTTTCAGCAAATTAATTAAAGTTTAGTATATTTTTTTAGACCCATACTCAGGAATGACAGTATGATTGCTACAATTACGTCCTCTGTTGGAGTGGCATTAGGAACACCAAAGTTCCATAAAATTACTCCAATCAACCAAATTATATAAACTTTCATTGTAGTTATTATATCTTAGTTTGTATAAAAATTTCTCATTATTTGATATTAATGAACAATGCATAAAACTTTTAGTCATAATGTTAAAATTTACTATGAAGACACCGACTCTGGAGGAGTAGTTTATTACGCAAATTATTTAAAATACTTTGAAAGAGCTAGAACAGAAGCATTATTAGCTATTGGTTTAAGTAATTTGAAAATTAAAGATGAGTTTAATTCTTTAATAATCGTTAAGTCATGCAATATTGAATATAAAAAATCAGCGTACTTAGAAGATAATTTAACAATAAAATCTTTTATTTCCTCTTTGTCAAAAACCTCTTTTGTAATGGATCAATCAATTTACAGAGATGATTTATTAATTGTAGATGCAAAAATACATTTAGTATTTGTAAATACAATCGGAAAACCTACAAAAATTCCTGAGTTAGTTTTAAATAGCTTTGAGCCTTATATTTTAAAATCTAAATAGCTGTTACTCTTTTTATTTTTTTAAAAAAATTAACTATCATTTTTTCAGATATTAATTTTGTATTTACATTTCGAGGACTTGGATGATAACAAGCGTACAATCTGATTTTATTTGATAAATCATAATATTTCCCGTGCTTAAAAGTATACTTTCCATTTAATTTATTTTTACTTTTGTAATATTTAACACAATTATCAAAAGCAACTTTACCTAAAGCAACAATTGTTTTTATTTTGCTTAAAGTTTCAATCTCATTTTGAAAATGATTTGTGCAATTTGATAATTCTTCATTTGTTGGTTTGTCACCAGGAGGAACACATTTCAGTATATTGGTTATAAAAGTTGATTTTAATTTCAATCCATCATTTAAATTTTCTGAATAAGGTAGATTAGAAATATTTGCTTTTTTTAAACAAGAAAACAAGAAATCGCTTGATTTGTCTCCAGTGAAAGGTCTTCCTGTTCTGGTTCCCCCATGTGCAGCTGGTGCCAAACCTAAAATTAATAATTTCGAATTTATCTTACCAAATCCAGGAACCGGTTTACCCCAATAGGTTTCGTTAATATTTTGTTTTCGTTTTACAGTAGATATTTTTTTAATAAAATTAATTAATCTAGGACATTTTCTACATTTAATAATTTTCTTATTAAGTTGTTTTAATTTATTATTCATCTATGAAAATTTTAAAATTTTTTTTAATTATATTTATATTTTTAAGTTCTCCAATTAAAGCAGATTCAAATGAAGCTATGATTGGTGAGCTTCAAAAAGGTGGTAAATTAATATTTATTCGTCATGCTTATGCACCGGGAGGAGGGGATCCATCTAATTTTGATGTCAATAATTGTGAAACCCAAAGAAACTTAAATGACGAGGGAAGAGTACAATCAAAAAAAATTGGAAATTTTTTTAAACAAAATGATATTTTAATAAACAAAATTTACTCTAGTGAATGGTGCAGATGCAAAGAAACTGCAGAAATAGCCTTTAAAAATTATGAAACAAAAAATTTTTTGAATTCATTTTTTAGTGCAAAATTTGCTAAAAATAGAAAACAACAAGTTATTGATTTTAATAAATTTTTAAACACGTGGGATCAAAAACAAAATATAATTTTTGTAACACATTACGTGGTAATATCTGAGCTTTTAAACTACGCACCATCATCAGGTGAGATTGTTATTTCAGATAAAAATTTAAAAGTAATTGATACTTTAGAAATAGAATATTAAATTAGAATTTATGTCATCAAAAAGAGCTATGCGACAAGCACAAAAACAAGCATTCGCTAAACATAGATCTAATATTTCAAATAGTAGATTTGATTTTAAAAAAAAAAATTTAGATAAACTTAAGGAAAATAAAAAAAAGAAAACCTAACTTTGGTTTGCAAATTTTTCTATTTTTTTACACGTAGAAATTTTTGAAATCCCTTCGATATCGTTCATAACACTTTTAATAAATATCTCAGGCTTGTTCTTTTCAATTAATATTTGAGTATAAAATTGAGGATAACCATGTTTTAAAGTAAAAATTTTACCATCCTCTTCGTAAATATTTCTTACATAGGAGTTTGATTTTTTTACACTTAAATCAGTAATTCTATATTTTTGATAAGTTTTTTCTGCATAAACATAATTTCTAGTCATAATTAATTCATTAAGATTAAATATGTATTCATTTTTTAAATATTTATCTTCTTTATGATCACATTTACTTAAAATTATAATTTCTGAAAATGAATGATTTATAAATAAGAAAGAAAATAAAATGAGAGAAAAAAAAAATAATTTATTTTTTTTCATTTTTTTCTGCAAAAAATAATCCAATTAAAAAAAGTGCTGTCCACCCAATACCCAGTAATGCTTTAGGGCTAGTCTCAGCGCTCCACATATCTAAAACTAAAGCACCAAAGATTAGTCCTATAATATAAATTATAACTACAATTGTTGATTTACTCATTTTTAAGATTTTTTTTGAATAGAGATATGCCGTTATTTATTTTATGCTCATAAGACTCGTTAAAACTATCTAACTGCCAACCAGTTAATCTTTTTCTGATACTTTCTAAATTATTTTGTTTCCATTCATCTGTAGTTTCTTCTAGTTTCCACAGTTTTTTTTCATCATTATTTCTTCCACAACCATAACAATAACCTGTTGAAGGATCTGTTTTGCAAATACTAATACAAGGCGAAATAATCATATTATTTATATTTTTATATCCTTTTACACTATTATTCGGATTGGACAAATGAGTTCAATAATATATAAAGCACCTAATTTAACTGGGGCGATGGCGGAATTGGTAGACGCGCTGGTCTTAGGAACCAGTCGAGCAATCGGTGAAGGTTCGAGTCCTTTTCGCCCTACCATTAAATGATTATGAAAGTAACTGTAGAAAATAAAAAAGGTTTAAATAAAGATCTAAAAATTTTTATCGATAAAGAGACTATGAACTCTTATATGGATGAAAAATATGAAGAGATCAAAGGAACAGTAAATTTAAAAGGTTTTCGACCAGGAAAAGTACCAAAAGAAATTTTAAAAAGACAATTTGGCAAAGCTGTATTTGGTGAAGTATTAGACAAAGTTTTAAAAGACACATCTACAAAAGCGTTAGAAGAAAACAAAATTAAACCAGCAGGTCAGCCAAAATTAGATCTAAAGACATATGGTGAAGATAAAGAATTGGAATATGTCTTGTCAGTTACAGAATTACCTAAAGTAGAGATTAAATCATTAGAAAACATTAAATTTGATGAATACACTGTTAAAATTGATGATAGTGAGACAGATAAAAGAATAAAAGAAATTGCTAAGAACCAACCAAATTTCAAGGAAGGTGCAGCAGATACGAAAGCAAAAGAAGGTGATCTAGTTGCATTAGATTACAAAGCAACAATTGATGGAAAAGAATTTAAAGGAAGTGAAGGAAAAAATACACAGCTTACATTAGGTAAAGATTTATTTTTGAAAGGTTTTGATAAGCAGCTAATTGGTGTTAAAAAAGATGATGAAAAACTTGTTGAAGCAACACTTCCAGAAAATTATCCTGAAAAAGAATTAGTTAATAAAAAAGCTAAATTTAATTGTAAAATTTTATCAGTTAAACAACCACAAGAGGTGAAAATAGATGATGATTTTGCAAAAAATTTAGGAGCTAAAGATTTGAAAGATCTTAAAGCTTTAATTTCAAAACAAATAAATGACGAATATAAAAATTCTTTAGATCAACTTTCAAAAAATCAAATTTTAAAAGAAATTGAAAAAATTAAAGTTGAAGAAGTTCCAGAAAACTTAATTGAAGAAGAGGTTAAAATTCTTTCACAAGGTATGTCTGAAGAGGAGGCTAAAAAAAATAAAAAATCTTTTGAAGAAAAAGCAAAAACAAGAATTAAAACTGGGTTAATCTTAAATGAATTTGGTGAAAAAAATCAAATCAAAGTTAGTGAACAAGAAATTCAAGCTGAAGTTCAAAAACAATTAAGAATGATGCCAGGACAAGAGAAAATGGTTATGGATTTTTATCAAAAAAATCCGTCTGCTTTAGCCAGTCTAAGAGGGACAGTTTATGAGGAGAAAATTTTAAATCTTATAAAAGAAAAAGGTAAACCAAATAAAAAAGAAATTTCAAAAGATGAGGCAGAAAAAATCTTAAAAGAAGCTCACAAACATGATCACGATCATGACCATGATCATTCACATGATCACGAACCAAAAAAAGAAACAAAAAAGAAACCTGCAGTAAAAGCTTCAGAGAAAAAAAAACCTTCTGCAAAAACAGCAAAAGCAAAACCAGCCGCTAAAAAAACAAAAAAAGTTAGCAAAAAGTAATCACAAGTTGTATAAGTAGAAAGAATCAACTTATGACAACAAAATTATCAGAACATATGAGCAATCTAGTGCCGATGGTTGTAGAGCAATCAAGCAAAGGTGAGAGAGCTTATGATATTTATTCAAGACTTCTAAAGGAAAGAATTATTTTTTTAACAGGTCAGATAAATGACAATATTGCATCCTTAGTAACAGCTCAGTTATTATTTTTAGAAGCTGAAGATCCTAAAAAAGAAATTTATTTATATATCAATAGTCCTGGTGGATTGGTTACAGCTGGTCTTGGGATTTACGATACAATGCAATATGTAAAACCTGATATATCAACTTTATGTATTGGCCAAGCTGCATCAATGGGATCATTTTTGTTGGCTGCAGGAACTAAGGGTAAAAGGTTTTCGTTACCCAACTCAAGAATAATGGTTCACCAACCTTCAGCAGGTTTTCAAGGACAAGCTACAGATATTGAAATACATGCAAATGAAGTCTTGTCATTAAAGAAAAGATTAAATGAAATTTACTCAAAACATACAGGTAAAACTGTTGATGAAATAAAATCTGCATTAGAGAGAGACAATTTCATGACCGCTGATGTCGCAAAATCATTTGGTCTTATTGACGAAGTAGTAGAAAAAAGATCATAATACACAATATATTGACAACTTACTAATCCAAACTTGATTAGTATGAGTCATCTATAATAAAGTAATGAAATTGATTCGTTTAAAAAATTATGAGTACAAATAATAAAAATATTCTTTACTGTTCTTTTTGTGGAAAGAGCCAACACGAGGTTAGAAAATTAATCGCAGGTCCAACTGTATTTATTTGTGATGAATGTGTTGAGCTTTGTATGGATATAATAAAGGAGGAAAGCAAAGATACTTTTGTTAAACACCAAGATGGTCTTCCTTCACCAAAAGAAATTTGCACAGTACTAGATGATTATGTAATTGGTCAAGCTCACGCTAAGAAAGTTTTGTCAGTAGCTGTACATAATCATTACAAAAGACTTAATTATGAAAATAAAACTAGCAAGAATGTAGAATTATCTAAATCCAACATTTTATTAGTTGGTCCTACTGGTTGTGGTAAAACTTTATTAGCACAAACTTTAGCTAGAATTTTAGATGTTCCATTTACAATGGCAGATGCAACAACATTGACTGAAGCAGGATATGTTGGTGAAGATGTTGAAAATATTATTTTAAAATTACTTCAAGCTTCAGATTATAATGTTGAAAAAGCACAACGTGGAATAGTGTATATCGACGAGGTTGATAAGATTAGTAGAAAATCTGAGAATCCATCCATTACAAGAGATGTATCTGGAGAAGGAGTTCAGCAAGCTTTATTAAAGATAATGGAAGGAACTGTCGCAAGTGTTCCACCTCAAGGAGGTAGAAAACATCCTCAACAAGAGTTTTTACAAGTAGACACAACAAATATTCTTTTTATTTGTGGAGGTGCTTTTGCTGGATTAGACAAAATTATTTCTCAAAGAGATAAAGGCACTTCAATCGGCTTTGGAGCTGACGTAAAAAACACTCAAGACAAGAAAACAGGAGAGTGGATGAAGGGATTAGAACCTGAGGATTTATTAAAATTTGGATTGATACCAGAGTTTATTGGAAGACTACCAATGATAGCAACTCTTGAGGATTTAGATGAAAAATCATTGATCAAAATTTTACAAGAACCTAAAAATTCTCTAACAAAACAGTATCAAGAACTCTTTAAGTTGGATGGAGCGAAATTAACATTTAAAGAAAATGCTCTTAAAGAAATAGCTCAAAAAGCAATTAGCAAAAAAACAGGTGCAAGAGGTTTAAGATCAATTTTAGAAAATATATTATTAAAAACTATGTATGATCTCCCAAGCCAAGATAACATTGAAGAAGTAATTGTTGATGCAGGTGCCGCAAGAGGTCAATCACAACCAATTTTAGTTCATTCTAAAGGCGAAAATAAATCTAAGTCTGGCAAAACATCAGCGGCTTAATATCCTTAATAAGTAACAAAAACCTATTGCAATATAATATATAATATCCATATTAATCCCATGGATGTTAAAATATCATTGCCGTTATTACCTTTAAGAGACATTGTAGTCTTCCCAAGCATGGTAATACCTTTGTTTGTGGGAAGAGATAAATCTATTTCTGCTCTTAATGAGGTGATGAAAAAAGATAAGAAGATTATTCTTGTAACACAAAAAAACTCAGAGATTGATGATCCTAAGAAAACAGATGTATTTATGTATGGTTGTGAGGGAAGCATCCTACAATTATTAAAGTTACCAGATGGAACTGTAAAAGTTTTAGTAGAAGGAATTAAAAGAGTTAAAATTTTAGACTTTAAAGATAACGAGAAATTTATTACGTGTGACTATACATATTTCAATGATATTTTGCCAAAAGAGGAAGATTTATTTCCTTTAGCAGCTACTGCTTTAAGAAGATTAGAAAAGTTAACTTCAATAAATAAGAAAATTTCGAACGAAACAATAAATACAATTAAGCAGTTAAAAGATCCTTCGCAAATAGCTGATAATATTGCTTCACATATCACAGCTACAATTTCTGAAAAACAACAAATTTTTGAAACAGTTGATGTTAAGAAGAGATTGAACGCCATAATCAAAATTATGGAGAATGAAACAAGTATAATAGGTGTAGAGAAAAGAATTCGAGGAAGAGTTAAAACTCAAATGGAGAAAACCCAGAGAGAATATTACTTAAATGAACAACTTAAAGCTATTCAAAAAGAACTCGGTGAGATTGAAGACGGCAAAGACGAAACTACAAGTCTAAATAAAGCTATCACAAAAGCAAAAATGCCAAAAGAAGTTGAAAAGAAATGTCTACAAGAGCTTAAAAAATTGAAGAACATGAGCCCAATGTCAGCTGAAGCTACTGTGGTTAGAAACTACCTTGATTGGATGACGGAACTACCTTGGCACAAGAAAAGTGAAGTTGATATCGATTTAACTAAGGCATTAAATATTCTTGATAAAGATCATTTTGGTCTAGAGAAAGTTAAAGAAAGAATAATAGAATTTTTAGCTGTTCAAAAAAGAATGGAAAAAATTAAAGGCCCAATATTATGTTTGGTTGGTCCCCCAGGTGTTGGTAAAACATCTTTAGGTAAATCTATTGCAAAAGCAACTAACAGAGAATTTGTTAGAATGTCTGTAGGTGGGATGAGAGACGAAGCGGAAATAAGAGGGCACAGAAGAACTTATATCGGATCATTACCAGGTAAAATAATTCAAATGATGAAAAAAGCTGGAACAAAAAATCCTCTAATTTTATTAGATGAGATAGATAAAATTGGAAATGATTATAGAGGTGATCCATCTTCAGCGTTATTAGAAGCGTTAGACCCAGAACAAAATACAACTTTTAACGATCACTATTTAGAAGTTGATTATGATTTATCTGATGTAATGTTTGTAACAACAGCAAATACTTTAAATATTTTACCTCCTTTATTAGACAGAATGGAAGTAATAAGATTGGCTGGTTACACTGAAGATGAAAAAATTAGTATAGCTAATAAATATCTACTTCCTAAACAAATTAAAGATAACGGTGTCAAAGAAAAAGAAATGAAACTGGAAGACGACATCATAAAAGAAGTAATTAGAGGATACACAAAAGAGTCAGGAGTTAGAAATTTAGAGAGAGAAATTTCTAAACTTGCTAGAAAAGTTGTTAAGAAAATTGTAGCTGGTGAAGAAAAAGAAGTCCAAATTAATAATAAAAATTTATCTGATTTTCTTGGTGTAGCTAAATTTAAATTTGGAGAATTAGAAGCTGAAAATAGAGTAGGTATTGTAACTGGACTTGCTTGGACTGAGTATGGTGGGGAAATTTTAAAAATTGAAACAGTAACTATGCCTGGTAAAGGAAGAATGCAGATTACTGGTAAGCTAGGTGATGTGATGCAAGAATCTGTAAAAGCTGCAAAATCTTTTGTTAGATCAAAATGTTTAGAGTATGGAATTATTCCACCTCTATTTGAGAAAAAAGATTTTCACATTCATGTACCTGAAGGAGCAACACCAAAAGATGGTCCATCTGCCGGAATAGGAATGGTTACTTCAATTGTTTCATCGATTACAAATATACCTGTGAGAAGAGATGTTGCGATGACTGGTGAGGTAACATTAACAGGTCAGGTATTGCCAATAGGCGGTCTTAAAGAAAAATTATTAGCTGCTCATAGGGCTGGAATTAAAGAAGTTTTGATTCCAAAAGAAAATGAAAAAGATTTAGTTGATATGCCTAAAAAAATTATAGATGATATTAAAATTACGCCAGTTGAATATGCAGACCAGGTAATTAAAATTGCTTTAACTAAAGAACTTAAACCTACGGAATGGGTTGAGGTAGATTTAGCTAAAAAAGACGATAAATCTCAAGCTAGTATTCAATAATAATTAATTTACTTTATTTAAGTGTTGATGTAATAAGTAGCTCTGTTTTGGGGCGGTTAGCTCAGTTGGTAGAGCATCTCGTTTACACCGAGGGGGTCAAAGGTTCGAGTCCTTTACTGCCCACCAAACAAATTAAGTGGGGGTGTAGCTCAGTTGGTTAGAGCGATCGCCTGTCACGCGATAGGTCGAGGGTTCGAGTCCCTTCACTCCCGCCACTTTTTCCCAATAAACTGTCTGTTAATATTAATAAAATGTGACTTATCTTCCCTTCAACATCAGATAAAAACTGATATATAGATTTTCATGTTATCTGAATTTTTAAAAGATTACCTACCGATTATTCTATTTTTAGTTATTGCTCTTGGTTTGAGTGTTGCTTTTGTAGTGTTAAATTTTTTACTTTCTCCAAAAAAACCTGATCCAGAAAAGTTGTCTGCGTATGAATGTGGTTTCGAACCATTTCAAGACTCTAGAATGGAGTTTGATGTAAGATTTTACTTAGTTGCAATTCTATTTATTATATTTGATCTTGAAATTGCCTTTTTATTTCCATGGGCAATATCATTAGGAAACATTGGTCTATTAGGTTTTTCATCAATGATGATTTTTCTATTCATACTAACAGTTGGTTTTATTTATGAATGGAAAAAAGGTGCTCTAGATTGGGAATAAAATTAATTTAATGAACGATAAAATAGAACAAGTTCCTGAAGAGTTTAAACAACTTGCTAAAGATTTTAGTAAAAATGGTTTTATAACGACATCGTTGGATAATTTAATTAATTGGTCCAGATCTGGCTCTTTGCATTGGATGACTTTTGGTCTTGCATGCTGTGCAGTTGAAATGATGCAAACAGCAATGCCTAGATATGACTTAGAAAGATTTGGAGCTGCTCCGCGTGGATCACCAAGACAATCAGATGTGATGATTGTTGCCGGAACATTGACCAACAAAATGGCACCAGCATTAAGAAAGGTCTATGATCAAATGCCAGAACCTAGATATGTAATTTCTATGGGTAGCTGTGCTAATGGTGGAGGTTATTATCATTATTCATATTCAGTTGTTAGAGGGTGTGATCGTATAGTTCCAGTTGACGTTTATGTTCCAGGATGCCCTCCTTCTGCAGAGGCATTATTATATGGAATTTTGCAATTACAAAAAAAAATTAGAAACAAAGGATCTTTTATAAGATAGTCATGAATAGTTTAGAGGATCTAGAAAAAAAAATTAATTCTGAATTAACCACGAAAATTAATAATTCAGAAATAAAACATAATCAAATTTATCTAGAAACAGATAAAGATGATTTTTTAGATGTAATTTTATTCTTAAAAACTAATCTTGATACAAAATTTCGGCAGTTAATAGATATTACTGTTGTGGATTATCCTGAAAATAATCAAAGATTTCAAGTAGTTTACTTATTTTTAAGTCATGAATTTAATCAAAGACTAGTTCTAAAATACTCCATTTCTGAAAATGAAGTTATACCTTCTTTAACAAGTGTTTTTCCTGCAGCAAATTGGATGGAAAGAGAAGTTTTTGACATGTATGGTGTAAATTTCAAAGATCATCCCGATTTAAGAAGAATACTTACAGATTATGGCTTCGAAGGACATCCTTTAAGAAAAGATTTTCCTTTAACTGGTCATTCCGAAGTTAGATATAGCGAAGATCAAAAAAAAGTTATTAGCGAACCAGTTAAACTAGAGCAAAATTATAGAAATTTTGATTACGAAAGTCCTTGGGAAGGAACAAAATACATTAAAGAAGAAATTGAAAATAATGACAAAAAAAATTAAAAATTTAAATCTAAATTTTGGTCCTCAACATCCAGCAGCTCACGGTGTATTAAGATTAATATTAGAATTAGACGGTGAGGTTGTTGAAAAAGCAGACCCACATATAGGTTTGCTTCACAGAGGCACTGAAAAATTAATTGAAAACAAAACATATATGCAGGCTGTTCCTTATTTTGACCGTTTGGATTACGTAGCTCCAATGAATCAAGAACATGCCTTTGCTCTTGCTATAGAAAAAATTCTTAAAATAGATGTGCCGATCAGAGCTCAGTATATAAGAGTTATTTTTTGTGAAATAGGACGAATATTAAGTCATATTCTTAACGTAACAACTCAAGCACTTGATGTTGGCGCTTTAACTCCATCACTTTGGGGTTTTGAAGAACGAGAAACATTAATGACATTTTACGAAAGAGCTTCTGGATCAAGATTACACGCCAACTACTTTAGAGCAGGAGGTGTTCACCAAGATTTACCAAAAGGTTTAGAGGAAGATATCTCAAACTTTTGCGATACATTTCCAAAAGTGATTAATGATTTGGAAAGTCTTTTAACAGACAATAGAATTTTCAAACAAAGAAATGTTGATATTGGAATTGTAAGTAAAGAGGATGCTTTAGATTATTCTTTTTCAGGAGTTATGATTAGAGGATCAGGAGTACCTTGGGATTTAAGAAAGTCTCAACCTTATGATTGTTATGAAGATTTAGATTTTAAAATACCAGTTGGAAAAAATGGTGATTGTTACGATAGATATTTATGCAGAATTGAAGAGATGAAAGAGAGTGTTTCTATTATCAAACAGTGTTTATCTAAAATGGAAAAAGGACCAATTAAATCATTAGATGGCAAAATTAGCCCGCCATCAAAAAAAGATATTAAGCAATCAATGGAAGCGTTAATTCATCATTTTAAACTATTTACTGAGGGTTATAGAGTACCTAAGGACGAGATTTACACAGCTGTTGAAGCACCTAAGGGAGAATTTGGAGTTTATTTAATTTCTGATGGTTCAAGCAAACCTTATAAATGCAAGATTAGAGCCCCAGGTTTTTCACATTTGCAATCAATGGATTATTTAATTAAAGGACACATGTTAGCAGATGTACCAGCAGTTTTAGGTTCATTAGACATTGTTTTCGGTGAGGTGGATAGATGAGTTTAAGAAAACCATCAAAAGATCAACCAGAAAGTTTCGAATTTAATACTACCTCTTTAGAGGCAGCAAATAATATTGTTGCAAAATATCCAAAAGGAAAACAACAAAGTGCTGTGATGGCCTTACTTTATATTGCTCAAAGACAAAATAATAATTGGATACCATTAGCTGCAATGAAGTATATCGCTAAGTTTTTAGACATGCCTTATATAAAAGTTTATGAGGTTGCCACTTTCTACACAATGTACAATCTATCTCCAGTTGGAAAATATTTTGTTCAAGTATGTACTACAACACCTTGTATGATAAGAGGTGCAAATAAATTGGTTGAAGCTTGTAAGGAAAAAATTTCTGAAAATGAATGTGAATTATCAAGTGATAAGAGTTGTTCATGGATGGAAGTTGAATGCTTAGGTGCATGCGTGACTGCTCCTATGATGCAAATAAATGATGATTATTACGAAGATCTTGATAAAGAAAAAACATCTGAGATTTTGGATAAAATTTTAAATGGAGAGACTCCAAAACCAGGTTCATACAGAGGAAGAATTAATAATGAGCCAGAGAATAATAGAAAAACACTAACGGATTTAAAAAATGCTTAAAGATCAAGATAGAATTTTTCAAAATTTATATAATGATAAAGGTTCTGATGTAGCAGCGTCACAATCAAGAGGTGATTGGGTAAACACTAAAGAAATTACTGAAAAAGGAAGAGATTGGATTATTAATGAAATTAAAGAGTCTCAACTTAGAGGTCGAGGTGGAGCAGGATTTCCTACTGGTTTAAAGTGGTCATTTGCACCCAAAGAAGTTGGATCCAGACCACATTATTTAGTTATTAATGGTGATGAGTCTGAACCAGGCACTTGTAAAGATAGAGATATTTTAAGATTTGAACCTCATAAACTAATAGAGGGTTGCCTAATAGCATCATACGCAGTTCAAGCACACGTTTGCTACATATATATTAGAGGAGAATATTTTGTTGATGGTCAAAAACTTCAAGCTGCAATTGATGAAGCTTATGAGAAAAAACTATTGGGAAAAAATGCAGCTGGAACTGACTGGGATTTAGATATTTATATTCATTATGGAGCAGGAGCGTATATTTGTGGTGAAGAAACAGCATTACTTGAAAGTTTAGAGGGTAAAAAGGGTCAACCAAGACTAAAACCACCTTTCCCAGCTTTGATTGGTTTATATGGGTGTCCAACTATAATTAATAATGTTGAAACGATTGCTGTAGTACCAACTATTTTACGAAGAGGAGCGAAATGGTTTGCTTCTTTAGGAAGAGAAAAAAATACCGGTACTAAAATTTTCTGTATTTCTGGAAATGTTAACAATCCTTGTAATGTAGAAGAGGAAATGAGCATTCCTTTAAAAGAATTAATAGAAGTTCACGCTGGTGGAGTGATTGGCGGATGGGATAATTTACAAGCTGTAATACCAGGTGGATCCTCTATGCCTCTAATTCCAAAAGACAGATGTGAAACATTAAAAATGGATTTTGATGCGTGTGTCGAAGAAAAAAGTGGATTAGGGACAGCAGGGATAGTGGTTATCAATAAAGATCAGGACATTATTAAATGTATGGCGAGAATTGCTAGATTTTACAAACATGAAAGTTGTGGACAATGTACACCTTGCAGAGAAGGTTCTGGATGGATGTGGAGAATGCTTGAACGTATGGCAAAAGGTGATGCAACTAAAGATGAAGTAGACATGTTAGGAGATGTAACAACCCAAATCGCTGGTCATACAATTTGTGCATTTGGAGAAGGTTCTTCATGGCCAGTTCAAGGTTTGTTAAGACATTTTAAAAAAGAAATTCAAGAAAGAAACAATTTGGACCCAATTGTTCAGAAAAAAAATAATATACCTTATTTGGTTGATCAACATTTATTAGATAAAAAAAATGCTTAAATTGAAAGTAAATGACATTGATGTAGAAGTTGAAGAAGGGCTAACAGTTCTTCAAGCCTGTGAAAAAGCAGGAGTTGAGATACCTAGATTTTGTTATCATGAAAAATTATCTATAGCTGGAAATTGCAGAATGTGTTTGGTTGAAATGGAAAAATCACCAAAACCTATTGCATCATGTGCAATGCCTGCTGCAGAGGGAATGAATATTAAAACAAATACAAGTTTAGTTGAAAAAGCTAGAAAAGGTGTAATGGAATTTTTACTAGCAAATCACCCTTTAGATTGTCCTGTATGTGACCAAGGTGGTGAGTGTGATCTTCAAGATCAATCAATGTTTTATGGGGTAGATAAATCAAGATTTAAAGAAAATAAAAGAGCAGTTCCAGAAAAAAATATGGGCCCATTAATCAAAACTCAAATGACAAGATGCATACATTGTACAAGATGTGTGCGATTTGCTACTGAAGTTGCAGGCGTTCCAGAACTTGGTGCTATAGGTAGAGGTGAGGATATGCAAATTACAACATATCTTGAGCAATCAATGCAATCAGAATTATCTGCCAATGTAGTTGATTTATGTCCTGTTGGAGCTTTGACATCAAAACCTTATGTTTTTGAAGCGAGACCATGGGAGTTAAAAAAGACTGAAACAATTGATGTCATGGATGCAATAGGTTCAAACATTAGAGTTGATACATACGATTGGGAAGTAAAAAGAGTTCTTCCAATAATTAATGAAGATATTAACGAAGAATGGATTTCAGATAAAACTAGATATGCGTGTGATGGCTTACTTCATCAAAGATTAGATACCCCGTATATTAAATACAATGGTAAATTTGAGAAAGCTTCGTGGCAAGAAGTTTACAAAATAATAAAATCTAAATTAGAAAATACATCAAAAGAAAAAGTATCTGGTTTTGTTGGAGATTTAACAAACATGGAAACTGCGTACATTTTTAAAGAATTTTTTGACCGAACAGTTGAAACTGATAATTATGAATCAAGATCAGATAACAGATATATTAATATTTCAAAAAGAGAAAATTATTTGTTTAATTCCTCAATTAACGGAATTGAAGATGCTGATTTAATTTTATTGTTAGGCGCCAATCCTAGGTATGAAGCCACAATTTTAAATGCAAGAATTAGAAAATCTTATCTAAATAATAGTACAAGAATTGTATCATTAAATGATTGTGGAGATCTAACTTATCCTTATGAAAGCTTAGATGGACAAACTAAAACAATAAAAGAAATTATAGATGACACACATAAACTTTCAAAAGAAATAGAAAGTGCAAAAAAACCAATGATAATTATTGGTGAGTCTTTATTAAGATTAGAAAATGCACAATATTTATTTGATAATTTAAAAGATTTTTTGAATAAAAAAAACAAGTTCTCAGAAGAGTGGAATCCTTTGAATGTTTTATCATGTGATGCAGCAACTGTAGGAAATTTTGATTTAGGGGTTTTAAATAATAAAACAAATTTAATAGAAGATTTAAAATCAAATAAATTTGAAATAGTGTTTTTAATAGGTCAAGATAATTTAAATTTTGTTAAAAAAAATGAATTTGTTATTTATCAAGGGAGCCATGGTGACAAAGGGGCAGAGTGTGCAGATATAATTTTACCTGGCTCAGCTTATACAGAACAAGACGGTTATTATACAAATTTAGAGGGAAAAATTCAAAAAGCATTTAAGGCTTCTTATCCACCTGGTGATGCAAAAGAAGATTGGCAGATAATAAATGAACTAGCTGAATTCATGAATAATAGAAAATTGTTTAACGATAAAGAAGAGCTAGATAGCAGCATGTTAAATTATTTAAAATTGCAAAGTGAAAAACAAACTGAACAAAATAATAACAAATCGAATTCTGATTTTAAAAATGAAAATTTAAAAATTGAAATTAAAGATTATTATTTTTCTAATGTTGTTGCTAAATCATCAAAAACAATGATTGAGTGCAATAATGCAAAAATGAATTTAAAATCAACAGGCACAGAAGGTTAAGATGGAATATTTAAATATAGTCTTTCAAGAGATATACAAAATTTTATTTTTGTTAGTTCCAGTTTTGGTTTCTGTAGCTATGATTGTTTGGCTAGATAGACGAGTTTGGGCTTTTGTCCAAAAAAGACAAGGACCTAATGTAGTTGGACCATTTGGATTACTTCAGTCATTAGCTGATGCGTTGAAATATATTTTTAAAGAAATAATCATCCCATCAAGCTCAAACAAAGTAATCTTCATATTAGCACCTATCGTTACTATGACATTAGCCTTGATAGCTTGGGCTGTTATACCATTTAGTGCAACACAGGTCTTAGCTGATATTAATGTCGGTATACTTTATCTATTTGCTGTTTCATCGCTAGGTGTTTATGGAATAATTATGGGAGGATGGGCTTCAAACTCTAAATATCCTTTCCTAGGTGCAATTAGATCTGCGGCTCAAATGGTATCATATGAAGTTTCTATTGGAGTTATTATCATCAATGTATTGTTGTGCGTAGGCTCATTGAATTTAAATGACATCGTAATTGCTCAACAAAATCTATGGTTTGTAATTCCGTTATTTCCAATGTTTGTAATATTTTTTATCTCTGCTTTAGCTGAAACTAATAGACCACCTTTTGATTTACCTGAAGCTGAAGCAGAATTGGTTGCTGGATACCAGACAGAATATTCAGGAATGATGTATGCAATGTTTTGGTTAGGTGAGTATGCAAACATCTTATTGATGTGTGCTATGGGAGCTATATTATTCTTAGGTGGTTGGTTATCTCCAATAGATATTTATCCATTTACTTTAATTCCAGGTGCAATTTGGTTAATTTTAAAAATTTTACTTTTATTTTTCTTATTTGCTTTAGTAAAAGCAATTGTACCAAGATATAGATATGACCAATTAATGAGATTAGGTTGGAAAGTATTTCTTCCTTTGTCATTAACTTGGGTTGTTTTAACTGCGAGTTATTTATTTTACTTTAACCTTTTACCAACAAACTAATTATGAATTTATCTAGATTTTTTAAAACTATTTTCATGGTTGATTTTGTAGGCGGTTTGTTCATTGCAATAAAAGAATTGTTTAAACCAAAAAAAACAATCAATTATCCTTTTGAAAAAGGAAAAATTAGCCCAAGATATAGAGGTGAGCACGCTTTAAGAAGATATCCAAATGGAGAAGAAAGATGTATTGCATGCAAACTTTGTGAAGCTGTATGTCCTGCCCAAGCAATTACAATTGAATCTGCTCAGAGAGAAGATGGCAGTAGAAAAACTACTCGTTATGACATTGATATGATGAAATGCATTTATTGTGGTCTATGTGAAGAGGCTTGTCCTGTTGATGCTATAGTGCAAGGTCCAAATTTTGAATTTTCGACAGAGACAAGAGAAGAATTATATTACACAAAAGAAAAACTATTAGATAATGGTGATAGATGGGAGAATATTCTAGACGCTAATATAAAAGCAGATAGTTCACATAGATAAATGATTGCTCACGCTATTTTCTTCTACACTTTTTCTATAATTGCAGTTGTTTCTGCAATAATGGTTACAGTATCTAAAAATACTGTTCATTCAGTATTTTTTTTAATATTAGATTTTATCAGTATTTCTTGTCTATTTATTATGATTGGTGCTGAGTTCTTAGGTATGATAATGTTAATAGTTTACGTTGGAGCCGTAGCAGTTTTATTTCTTTTTGTTGTAATGATGCTAAATGTTGCTCAACAAAAAAATCAATGGTTTGCGTCTGCTGCTAGCTCAAAACATATTCCTGTTGGACTAATTATTAGCACAATCATTTTCTTTGAATTAATTATTGTAATTGGTGGATGGAAGTATAAACCAGAGATTTTTGATGTTAACAATTCATTAAAAGTTTCAGACTTAAGCAACACACACTCACTAGGTCAAGTATTATACACTGATTACATACATATATTTCAAATCAGTGGTATGATTTTGTTAGTTGCGATGGTTGGAGCAATCGTTCTGACTTTTAGACAAAGATCAAACGTTAAAAGACAAAGTTATATAAAACAAATTTCTCGTGAAAGAGCAGAAGGAGTAAGTGTTGTAGAAGTTGCTTCTAACAAAGGAGTTAAAATAGATGACTGAGATAGGTTTAGGGCACTATTTAACTTTAGGTGCTGTAATTTTTTCAATTGGAGTTATTGGAATTTTTCTTAATAGAAAAAATATTATTGTTATATTAATGAGTATTGAGTTGATTTTATTAGCTGTAAATATCAACTTAGTTGCTTTTTCAATTTTTCTTGGAGATTTAGCTGGTCAAGTATTTACCTTATTTATTTTAACTGTAGCAGCTGCAGAAGCTGCGATTGGTTTAGCTATAATCGTTGTTTACTACAGAAACTCTGGAACTATAAGAGTTGAAGAAATTGATGAGTTGAAAGGATAATAATGGAACTTTCAATTTTATTTCTTCCATTAATAGCATCAATTATTTCAGGCTTTTTTGGACGTTACATCGGTGATAGAAATTCTGAAATAGTAACTAGTGCATTAGTTTCTATATCTGCAATTTTATCAATAATTGTTTTATATCAGGTAATTGTTAATCAATATGAGGAAAATATTGTTATAGCAACTTGGATTAATTCAGGTTCACTTGATGTTAATTGGTCAATGTTAATTGATCCTCTATCAGCTGTGATGTTGGTTGTAGTTACTTCTGTATCAGCATTAGTCCATATTTATTCTATCGGATACATGTCTCACGATCCACATAAACCAAGATTTATGGCTTACCTATCATTATTTACATTTGCAATGTTAATGCTTGTAACATCAGATAATTTTATTCAACTATTTTTTGGTTGGGAGGGAGTTGGTCTTTGTTCTTACTTCCTAATTGGTTTTTGGTTTAAAAAAGAAAGTGCTAATGCAGCTGCAATCAAAGCATTTGTAGTTAATAGAGTAGGTGACTTTGGTTTTGCGTTAGGTATTTTTTTAGTTTTTTATTTATTTGGAACTGTAAATTATGATGAAGTTTTCCAACAAATTCCAACAGTTGTAGATAAAGATTTATCCTTCTTAGGTTTTGAGGTTAAAGCGATAGATTTGGTTTGCTTATTGTTATTTATCGGAGCTATGGGTAAATCAGCTCAAATCTTACTTCATACATGGTTACCTGATGCGATGGAGGGACCAACACCAGTTTCTGCTTTAATTCATGCTGCAACAATGGTTACAGCAGGCGTATTTTTAGTTGTTAGATGTTCACCTATATATGAATTTTCTCCAGTAATTTTAAACTTGATTACTGTAGTTGGAATGACAACAGCTTTTTTTGCTGCAACGGTAGCATTGGTTCAAACAGATATTAAAAAAATAATTGCTTATTCAACTTGCAGTCAGTTAGGTTACATGTTTTTCGCAGCTGGTGTAGGAGCTTACAATGTTGCTATGTTTCATTTATTTACGCATGCTTTTTTTAAAGCTTTATTATTTTTAGGATCAGGATCAGTAATTCATGCTTTTAAAGATGAGCAAAATATTAATAACATGGGAGGTGTATGGAGAAAACTACCTTACACTTATGCTTTAATGATTATTGGAACTCTTGCTTTAACAGGTTTTCCTTTCTTATCAGGCTTTTACTCAAAAGATGCAATTATTGAATTTGCATATTTAAAAGGAAATACAACAGGTTACTATGCAGCTGGTATTGGAATAGTTACTGCATTTTTAACGTCAGTATATTCGTGGAGACTAATATTCAAAACATTTCATGGCGAATACAATAATAAAGAGATTAAAATTGAGGAAACGCACGAGTCACCTTTGGTAATGCTTGTTCCGTTATTTGTGCTTTCTATTGGTGCAATTTTTGCAGGCATGTTATTTAAAGATTTGTTCATTGGACATGGTGATGAAAATTACTTTTGGTCAGAATCAATCAAATTTTTAGAACCTCTAAGCACAGATCATCCACCAACATGGTTTTTACTTTTAACACCTAGTTTAGTTATCCTATCAATACCTATTGCTTATTATTTATTTGTTAAGAACAAAGAATTGCCAAATGAAATAGCGTCAATGAACAAACCTTTATACAATTTCCTTGTCAATAAATGGTACTTCGATGAGTTGTATGAGGTTATCTTTATTAAATCATCGAAAAAACTTGGGACATTTTTATGGAAAGTCTGTGATGGAACTATAATAGATGGATTTGGTCCTGATGGAATTTCTTCTTTTATAAAAAAATGTTCGATTAAAGCAAATAAATTTCAAAGTGGTTTTATCTACCAATATGCTTTTGTAATGTTGTTAGGTTTTTCTGCTTTATTAACCTTTTTGATAGTTAAATAATGAGCTTTCCAATTTTATCATCTTTAATCTTGTTACCTACTATAGGAGCTCTTTTTTTATTTTTTACAAAAGATAAAGATGGAAATAATTCTACAGCTAAATATGTAGCTTTATTTACAAGTATAGTTAATTTTTTAATTTCTATTTATTTGTGGATATCTTTTGACCAAAGTATATCTGATTTCCAATTTGTAGAAGATAGAACATGGATTGAAGGATTTATTAATTATAAAGTTGGTGTTGATGGAATTTCCATATTATTTATAATCTTAACAACCTTTATAACTCCACTTTGTATCATTTCAGTTAACAATTCAGTAAAAAATAGATTACGAGATTTTTTAATTGCAATTTTAATCATGGAAAGTTTCATGATTGGTGTGTTTTGTGCACTTGATTTAGTTGTTTTTTATTTATTTTTTGAGGCTGGATTAATCCCAATGTTTTTAATTATTGGTATTTGGGGTGGTCCAAAACGTGTTTATTCAGCATTTAAATTTTTTCTATATACTTTGCTCGGATCAGTCTTAATGCTGGTTGCGATCATTTCAATATACTGGATATCAGGTACAACTGATGTAGTTAAACTTTATGAAATTGGAATTGATGCTAAATACCAAAATTTATTATGGTTAGCTTTCTTTAGTTCTTTTGCAGTAAAAACACCTATGTGGCCTGTTCACACTTGGTTGCCAGATGCCCATGTTGAAGCTCCTACTGCTGGTTCAGTTTTATTAGCTGCTATTCTATTAAAAATGGCAGGATATGGTTTTATTAGGTTTTCACTAGGATTATTTCCTGTGGCTTCTGAAGTATTCACACCTCTTATTTATACTTTAAGTGTTATAGCAATAATTTTTACTTCTTTTATCGCTTTAATGCAGGAAGACATGAAAAAGTTAATAGCATATTCGTCTGTAGCACATATGGGTTTTGTAACTTTAGGTATTTTTACTCTTCAACAGCAAGGTATAGAAGGAAGTATAATTCAGATGATTAGTCATGGATTAGTTTCTGCAGCTCTATTTTTATGTGTTGGTGTTGTTTATGACCGTATGCATTCAAGGATGATAAATTCTTATGGTGGTATAGTTGCCATAATACCAAAGTATTCGATTTTATTTATGTTGTTTACATTAGCCGCTTTAGGGTTACCTGGAACAAGTGGTTTTATTGGTGAATTTTTAATTTTAATGGGTGCCTTTAAGGATAATTTTTTAGTAGCTGTGTTAGCAAGCTTAGGAGTAATTTTAGGAGCTGCTTATATGCTTTGGTTGTATAAAAGAGTTGTTTTTGGGAAATTAGTTAATGAAGATTTAAAACAAATGTTAGATTTGAATAAATCAGAATATGTAATTTTAACATGCTTAGCTATACCAACTTTATTTTTTGGTTTTTATCCAGATCCTTTGATTAATACAATTGAGGTTTCCGTTTCAGATTTAATAAATATGCATAATATTAATTTAGCGAGTAAATAACATGGAAAATTTAAATTTAATTTTACCTGAAATTTTTATCTCATTATCAATAATGTTTTTACTTGTATTGGGAGTATTTAAAAAAAATAGTTCAGGCATTACTTTTAACTTGTCTTTATTTGTATTTTTGATCGCCGCTATAATTACTATTAACGAAACTTTCTCTGTGAATAGAGAAACTTTGTTTAATGGCAGTGTTGTAATAGATAAGATGTCTTCATTTATGAAGATAATAACATTGTTGGGCGGTTTTCTAGTATTAGTTATTTCTTCTAGTTATTTAAAAATTTTTAAAATTTTTAATATTGAATATCCAGTTTTAATTTTGAGTTCTGTGCTGGGAATGATGGTCATGATTAGTTCTAATGATTTAATTGTATTTTATATGGGTCTAGAGTTACAATCATTAGCCTTATATGTTTTAGCAACTTATAATAGAGATCAACTAAAATCATCGGAAGCAGGTTTAAAATATTTTGTATTAAGTGCTTTATCATCAGGATTATTACTTTATGGATGTTCACTAATTTATGGTTTTTCAGGATCTACAAACTTTGATGTGATTTCCACACAACTTAATTCAAATGAGTATGTACTGACTTTTGGGATAGTTTTTATTTTAGTAGGTTTAGCATTCAAAATTTCAGCAGTGCCATTCCATATGTGGGCACCAGACGTATACGAAGGATCTCCAACTACAGTAACTTTATTTTTTACAATGGTACCAAAAATTGCTGCGTTAACTGTATTTATTAGATTTTTATATGTTCCATTTTTAAATCTAATCGATCAATGGCAAATGATAATTGTATTTTTATCTATTGCCTCAATGCTTTTTGGAGCAATTGCAGCAATTGGACAAACAAACATTAAAAGACTAGTTGCTTATAGCTCTATTGGACACATAGGATATACATTGGCTGGTCTTGCCACTGCTTCTAATGAAGGAATTCAAAGTTCAATAATTTATATTTCAATTTATGTTGTAATGAATTTGGCTCTTTTTTCTTGTTTGTTAATGCTTAAAAGAAATAATCAATATTACGAAGATATTGATGACTTATCTGGTTTATCGAAAAATCATCCATTATTATCACTTTCTTTACTTGTAATATTGTTTTCATTGGCAGGGATACCACCATTAGCAGGATTTTTTGCTAAGTTTTATGTTTTCAAAGCAGTTTTAGAACAATCAATGTATTTTTTAGCTATTGTTGGATTGTTATCTACTGTTGTTGCAGCTTTCTATTACTTAAGAATAATTAAGATTATGTACTTTGATAAAGAAAAAGATAAATATGATACGGATCATAGTTTATGGTTAAAATTTTCATTAACTTTTTCTACAATATTAATTCTTTTATACTTCATATTTCCAAGTCAATTAATTGAGGTAGTATCAAGAATTAATATTATTTAATGAAATTTAAGAAATTTAATTTTAAAATAATAAAAAGCACTAACGATACAGCTGCAAGAATAATAAAAAAAACTAACTATAAATTTGGAATGGTTGTTGCTGAAAAACAATTTAGTGGTCGAGGTCAATATGGAAGAAAATGGATTTCATATAAAGGTAATTTATTTGCCTCTTTTTTTCATCCATTTGATGAAAATAAATTGTCAATAGAAAGAGTTACAAAGTTAAATTGTAATTTAGTTAAACAAACACTCTCTAAATATATAAAAAATAAAATTAACTTTAAAAAACCAAACGATTTATTAATTAATAAGAAAAAGATTAGTGGGATTTTACAAGAAATTATAACGAAATCAGATAAAAAATTTTTAATTACAGGAATAGGAATTAATGTAATAAAAAATCCAAATATTAAAAATTATCCATCTACAAATTTATATAAAATAACAGGACAAAAAATTAAT
>NZ_JBNAIZ010000013.1:0-47953 GCF_052047875.1 Candidatus Pelagibacter sp. HIMB1521
CCTTTATAAAATATTAAAAAAATAATTATAAAACTTATTATTACTATTGAATGTATTAATTTATTTTTCATATTCTGTTTTTTAAAAAACTTAATATTCCACCAATACTTAATAATAATACTGATACCCATATCCAAAGCATAAAAGGTTTGTCTTGATATCTAACATTAAAATATTCCTGATTTTGCACTAAGTTTATGACAATAAATTTATCTTTCATTAAAGAAGTTTTAATATCAGCTTCGCTAGTTACTATATTTGGCTGATTGTAAATTCTTAACTCTGGAGACATTTTATTAATTTTTCCATCTGAAGAAATTATTTTAAAATTTGCTACCACTGAGTTGTAATTTTTTTCACTTCTCTGGTTTACATCTTCAAGTGTAATTTTAATTTTTGAGTTTTCATAACTCTGACCAATTTTAAGATTGGTTATTACTTCGCTAGAAAGCAAATTATTAAATAAAATACTTAAAATTAATAAGCTAAATCCAAAGTGAGCAATAGTTTGAGAAATGTTTTTATATTTTTTTGTAAAAAAATCCCTCACAGTAATAAAAAACAAATAAAATGCACTTGAGATTAAAATAGTGTTTACAAGTAAATTTTTATCAAAATTCTTAACAATCAAATAAGATATTAAAATTGATATAAATAATAAAAATATAAGAATTTTTTTACTCTCTAAGTTAGATTTAATCCATTTCAATTGAGGTCCAATCGCCATAGCGATTAAAAATGGAATTAAGAAAGGGATAATTAGTTTATGATAGAACGGTGGACCGACTGATATTTTTTCTGAAGAAATTACATCTAAAAAAATTGGATACACTGTACCAATTAAAACCACAGATAAAAAATACATCATGAACCAATTATTCAATATAATCGCACTTTCTTTACTTAACCAAAAAAGATTTATTGAATTTTTTTGACCCTCTTTATGAAAAAAGAAAAAAATAAATAAAGAAATAAAAATTAGAACAAATAAAAATATTAATATGAACAGACCTCTTTCAGGGTCGTTAGCGAAAGTATGAACTGAATTAAGGATACCTGATCTGACTAAGAAAGTTCCACACATACTAAGTGTAAATGTAGCAATAGATAAAATTATAACCCAAGAGGTTAAAATCGATTTTTTCTCTAAAACTAATATACAATGTAACAATGTGGTCAATGCTAACCAGGGCATAAGAGATACATTTTCAACTGGATCCCAAAACCAAAATCCTCCCCACCCAAGTTCATAATATGCCCAAATAGAACCTAGTAAAATTCCTAACGTTAAAAATATCCATGAAATTAAAGTCCATTTTTTTATATGAGCTGCCCAGCTTCCAGAAACCATTTTTAAAGTTGTTGCTGCTAATGCGGACGAAAATATTATTGATGAACCAACATAGCCTAAATATAGAATAGGTGGATGAATTGCTAATGCAGGATCTTGCAATATTGGGTTTAAACCTAAACCTTCTTCAGGAATTGGGAATAAGTAATTAAATGGATTAGAAGTTTTTAATAAAAATATAAAAAAACCAATAATTATTATCTGCTGAAATATTGTTGTTAGAGTTTTATATTTTATTGATTGATTATTTGTTCTTAATAAAAAAATGAAAATGAATAATGTTAAAACCAACAACCACAATAACAAACTACCCTCATGGTTCCCCCAGGTTCCTGTAATTTTGTAAAACAAAGGTTTAGTAGTATGGGAATTACTAAATACAGTTTCGTTACTAAAATCTGAAACTACAAAAGATAAAACTAAACCAAAAAAACTAACAACAACAAAAAATAATTGTAAAAATGATAATGATAATATTTTAGTATCCAAAATTTCTGAATTTCTAAAATTTTGAATTGAAAAATAAATCAAAATTGAACCACTAATTAATCCTAAAATAAGTGCATAATATCCAACAACACTATAAATCAATTAATTTTCCTCCAATGCAGCTTTAACCTCGGGAGGCATATAATTTTCATCATGCTTTGCTAAAATTTTTGTTGCTGAAAAGAAATTTCTGTCTTTCAAAACACCTTCGGCCACAACTCCCTTTCCTTCTTCAAATAAATTTGGGACAGCACCTGAATAAGTAACATTAATCTCATTTTTAAAATCTGTAATAATAAAATTCACTTCATTAGAATTCATATTAATAGAATTTTTTTTAACCATTCCACCTACTCTAATTTTATTATTTGTAAGCTCAGTTAATGACTTAATCTCTGAAGGAGATTGAAAATAAACAACGTTTTCTTCTAAAGATTTTAGAACTAAAAAAACAGTTAATATTAAAATTAATAAAATAGTCGAAACAAATAGAAATCTTAACTTAACTTTTCGACCATACATCGATCAAAAATTAGTTGTTTGTTGCGTCAGCTAAAATTTCTTTATTTATTCTTTGTGATTTTGCAGAATTAGCTTGTTCAGTGTTAAGTGATCCAAATTTAGCAACAAATTTACTTTGTTCTTTAATAAATTGAACTTTTGTTACTAAATATAAACTTAGGAAACTTAATAAAGTAAAACCAAATGCAGATAACACGTATACTGCATATCCATTCATAAATAATAAGTCGTTAATCATAGTCTATCTAAACCTTTATTTTTAATTTTTATCAGTTCTGTATTATATTTCATTAAGAAAATTAACAACGAAAATAGAGCAAATGCCGCAGTCATTATTAATAAAGGATAAAGCATTGATGAATGAATTGAGCTTTTAGACAAGATATTTATTGAGGCAGGTTGGTGAAGTGTGTTCCACCAATCAACAGAGTACTTAACTATTGGCACATTGATAATTCCAAGAATGGTAATAAAGGTTGAGATTTTAAATACTTTTTCCTCATTTTCATAAATTCTCCAAGAGATTAGGTATAGAGCATAAAATAGAGCTAAAATTAACATCGAAGTAATCCTCGCATCCCAAGCCCACCATGTTCCCCAAGTTGGTTTCCCCCAAATAGAACCTGTTACCAAAGCAATTATGTTAAAAACAAAACCTGAAGGTGCTAAACTTTTGGATATTAAAAAAAAATTTTTGTTTTTAAAAATAAATCCTGAAATTGACAAAACAGTTATCGAAGAAAAAATTCCAAGAGAAATCCATGCAGCAGGAACATGAACATACATAATTCTAACAGCGTCACTCTGCTTGTAATCTTCTGGAGACAATATTAGTGCTTCAACTAATCCAACAGATAGAACAACAACAAATAAAAATAAAACATATTTTGGCGCCTTCGAAGTAATTTGAAAAATTTTATTTGGCTCTAAAAGTTTAAACATAACTCTAATTTAGGGATTTATTTTGAAAATACTATTGTGAAAAATTATCTGATCAAGAATGAAGAGGGGGAGATAATAAAGAAAGATTAACTTTTAACACTCTTGATCAGAATATGACTATTTTATAAAAAATTAGTGTGGCCTAGATTGGAAATAAATGTGTTTGAATAATGATAGCTAATTAGAAAGCTTGAAATAACTTGAGCCTTTTTTACCTGAAAAAATTTCTTCAATTAACGGATGTTTTATAGGCTCGTCTGAATCGTCCATCAAAAGATTTTGCTCTGAAACATAAGCTTCGTAAGTGATTTCGTCATTTTCGGCAAGTAGATGATAAAAAGGCTGATCTTTTCTTGGTCTAACATTTTTTGGAATAGACTGATACCATTCCTCTGAATTGTTAAACTCGAAATCTACATCATAAATAACACCCCTAAATTCGAAGTGCTTATGTTTAACAATATCTCCAATTGAGAATTTAGCTTTTTGGATTGCCATGTTAGTTAGTATGGGTATTTAAAAATAAAAATCAATGTAAAAAATATTAATGTTTTGTGATGTGGCAAATATGTTAATATCTTTTAAGTGAATAAATCTTTTTTAAAATTTGTTACTGATTTTGGACCACTAGCAATATTTTTTTTCTATTATTACAACAGTGGAAAAAATTTATCAGTAGCAATTCCTCCCTTAATAGTTGCAACTATTATTGCATTGGCTGTTGTTTGGTTTTTTGAAAAAAAAATTCCACCAATGCCTCTGTTAAGTGGAATTCTAATAACTTTTTTTGGAGGCCTCACTATCTACTTTAATGATCCAATATTTATTTATGTAAAACCAACAATAATAAATATCATGTTTGCTTTAGCTTTATATTTTGGAAAATACTTTACGAAAGAACCAGTGCTTAAAAAAGTTATGGGGAAATCAATACCTTTGTCAGATATCGGATGGGAAATTTTAAATCGAAGATGGATGTTTTTTTTCTTTGGTCTTGCATTATTAAATGAGTTTGTATGGAGAACACAAACTGAAGAATTTTGGGTTAATTTTAAAGTATGGGGAATGCTTCCAATAACAATAGTGTTTACTGGATTTCAGGTACCTTTAATAAATAAACATAAAATAGATGCGTAATAACTTAAGATTAGTAGTAAACAATCCACATAATAAAATAGAGGAAAAACAATTTTTTGAAAAAGATGAGCTTAAAATTATTTTAGATCTTTATGCAAAGATGGTTTCCGAAGGCTCTTGGAAAGATTATGGTCTCAACATATCAAGCAAACAAGTTAGCTTTAGTGTATTTAGGAATGCAGCAGAGAATGCGCTCTATAAAATTTGTAAAAATTTTAAGCCAAAAAATAAAAATTTAAAATACTTAATCACAGACACAAGCGGTAAGATTTTAAAAAATTCTTATGAGCTTAAGTCTTTACTTAAAAATACTAATTGGAAGAAACTTCAAAAATAAACTATCGTCTTTGACCAAAAAGTCTTAACAACATTATAAATAGATTAATAAAGTCTAGGTATAATGTTAAAGCACCCATGACAGCTTTTTTTCCAATGATTTCACCAGAGTCACTTGCAACATACATGTTTTTAATTTTTTGAGTATCATAGGCTGTTAAACCTACGAAAATTAAAACACCTAAAATTGAAATTACAAAGTACATCATTGAAGACTTCAAGAAAATATTAACGATTGATGCAATAATTATACCAATCAATCCCATCATTAAAAATGAGCCAAACTTAGTTAAATCTCTTTTTGTTGTATAACCATAAATACTCATCGCTCCAAAAGTTGCTGATGTTATGAAAAACACTCTAGTAACACTCAAGCCAGTATAAACTAATAAGATTGAAGACAATGAAAGACCCATTAAAGCTGCAAACACCCAAAATGTTGTTTGAGCTTTTGAAGCGCTCATCTTATTAATTCCAAAACTCATGTAAAAAACGATACCTAAAGGAGCCAGCATTACTAACCATTTAAGTCCTGACAAATAGATTGCATTCCCCATTTGTGTTAATCCAACAATTGCTCCTGATTGATCAGTCACGACTGACATCTTAAATGTCATTAATGCAATGATCCCTGTTAACAACACACCTGTTGCCATATAGTTGTAAACTTTTAACATGTAGGCTCTTAAGCCTTCATCCATTACAGCTGCAGTTTGTTGCGCTGCTTTTGCTCTGTTTAATATTCCGTTTTTATCAAATTCCATAATATGCTACATATAATAGTCTTTTAATAATTATTCAAGACACCTTAAAAGATTAATAAAAAGTTAACATAAAACATTAATGAATTACAAAAAATTGGGAAATACCGATCTTGATGTAAGTACAATTTGTCTCGGTACAATGACTTGGGGAGAACAAAATACTCAAGATGAAGCATTTCAACAAATGGACTTTGCTTTAGGCAATGGAGTAAATTTTTGGGACACAGCTGAATTGTATGCAGTTCCTCCTCGTAAAGAAACTTATGGGGACACTGAAGAAATAATTGGTAATTGGTTTGAAAAAACAAAAAAAAGAAATGAAGTTATTTTAGCTACGAAAGTTGCTGGTCCAGCAAGAGATTATTTAAGGAATGGAGAAAATAGTTTTACAGGTCCAAACTTAGAGTCGGCTTTGAACAATAGTCTCAAAAGACTTAAAACAGATTATATTGATTTATATCAACTTCATTGGCCAGAAAGAAATGTAAATAATTTTGGAAGACTTGGTTACGTTCATAAAGAAAATGATTGGAATAAATTTGAAGATGTTCTTGGGGAATTAGATAAATATATTAAAGCTGGGAAAATAAGATACGTTGGTCTTTCAAACGAAACTCCTTGGGGAGCGTTAAATTATTTGCAGCTTTCAAAAGATAAAAATTTACCAAGAATGATGTCTATTCAAAATCCATACAGCTTACTAAATAGATCTTATGAAGTGGGATTAGCCGAGGTTTCTATTAGAGAAAAAATTGGATGCCTTGCATATTCACCTCTAGCAAGTGGATACTTAACGGGAAAGTACAGAAATAAAAATTTTCCTAAAGGATCAAGAATGGAAAGAGACTTTGATTTTTGGACAAGATATAGAAAACCCAACACAGAGGCTGCTGTAGAACTTTATTTTAAAATCTGTGAAGAACACAATTTAAATATGACTCAAATGTCTATTAAATTCTGTGAAATTCAAGAATTTATGACAAGTGTAATTATAGGTGCAACTACAATGGAGCAGTTGAAATCAGATATAGAAAGTGTAAATGTAAATTTATCTAATGATGTCATTGAAGAAATCAATCAAGTTCAAACAATTTATCCAAACCCATGTCCTTAATTAAAAAAATAATAATTTTATCAACTATATTTATCTTAAGTTCAAATCATCTATTTGCTCAGGAAGTAAAAAAAATTGGTAAATATAAAGATTGGGAGGCAATGGTAGCATATGAACCTGATGGCAAAGTATGTTTTGCTCAATCAGTACCTGTACTTCAAGCACCAAAATCAAACAAAAGAGATGCAAAATTATTTGTAACTTTTAGACCAGAAGAAAGTATTTCAAATGAAGTAAGTGTTACTCCTGGATATGAATTTAATAACAAGAATTCTGTTATTGCAGCATCTGGAAAGAACAAATTTAAGTTTGATATAATGCAGCAAGGATTTGCATGGATTGCTGATAACAAAATTGAAGTAAAAATGATTAGTAGAATGAAGAAGGGATCAAGAATAATGATTACCGGTTACAATCAAAATGGATCCCAAACAATTGATCATTATTCTTTACTTGGATTTACAAAAGCTTACAACGCATCAAAAAAAGCTTGCACATAATTAAATGAAATCAAAAAATAAAATTGTACTTGCCTACTCAGGCGGTTTAGATACATCCATAATTTTAAAATGGCTTCAAGAAAATTATAAAGCTGAAGTAATTTGTTATACTGCTGATGTTGGTCAAGAAATTGATAGAAAAAAAATTTTTAAGAATGCAAAAAAATTTGGTGTCAAAAATATTATTATCCAAGATTTAAAAGATGTTTTTGTAAAAGATTACGTTTATCCAATGATTAGAGGACATGCAATTTATGAAGGGGTGTATCTATTAGGTACTTCTATTGCTAGACCATTGATTGCCAAAGACCAAATAAGAGTTGCTAAAAAATTTAAAGCTAATGCAGTTTCACATGGCGCTACAGGAAAAGGAAACGACCAAGTAAGATTTGAATTAGGTTATCATTACTTTGGACCAAAAATAAAAATTATTGCTCCATGGAGAATTTGGAAATTAAGATCAAGAACTGATTTAATTGACTATGCAAAAAAACATGGGATACCAATACCAAAAGATAAAAAAGGTGCTCCACCTTTTTCAGTAGATGACAATTTATTTCATACATCAACGGAAGGGAAAGTATTAGAAAATCCAAAAAATTCTGCGCCAGAATTTATTTTCCAAAGAACAGTTTCTCCTGAGAGAGCTCCAAACAAGCCTTCATTTATTACTATCAATTTTAAAAATGGAGATCCCTTTGCAATTAATGGAAAAAAAATGTCTCCTTCAAAACTATTAGAAAAATTGAACTATATTGCTGGAAAAAATGGAATAGGAAGAGTCGATTTAGTTGAAAACAGATTTATTGGAATAAAGTCTCGAGGTGTATACGAAACACCAGGTGGAACTTTATTAATTCATGCGCATAGAGCAATCGAGTCCGTAACTTTAGATAAAGAAACAATGCATAAAAAAGATCAGATTATGCCAAGATATGCTGAACTTATTTATAATGGTTATTGGTATTCAAAAGAGAGATTCAAACTTCAAAAAATTGTAGATCTTAAAAGAAACAAAGTTAATGGCTCAGTAAAACTCAAACTTTATAAAGGAAATGTAATAATAGAGTCTCGAATTACAAATAGTTCAGCCTACTCTATGAAAAAAGTTTCCTTTGAAGAAAATAAAACATTTAACAAATCTAATGTTGAAAGATTTATTAATTTTCATAAGAAAAAACTTCGTTCATAAATAAATGGAAATAAATATATTCGCAGACACTATTTGTGGATGGTGTTACATAGGTCATAAAAATTTAAATAAAGCGATTAAAAAATTTCCAAACATTAAATTTGAAATTAAACATATACCTTTTCAATTAAACCCCGATATGCCTCTAGAGGGAATAGCTCGTGATAAATATCTTGAGATAAAATTTGGTGGGAAAAAATTTGCAGAACCTATGTATGAAAATATGAAATTAAAAGCAAAAGAGTCTGGAATGAATTTTAATTTAGATAAAATAAAAAAAACTCCTAATACAGTTCTATCTCATTTGCTAATAATTTTGAGTGAAAAATTTAATATACAAAACCAGATAAAAGAAAAAATTTATCAATCATATTTTATTGATGGTCTCGACATAGGAGATATTTATGTTTTAACCAATATTGCAAAACAACATGATATTTCTGAAGAGATCTTTAAAAATTTTATCAATGATAAAAACATTGAGGATGTAAATTCAAAAATATTAATTGCTACAAAAAAAAATATAAGTGGTGTTCCGTTTTATGAGATAGGAAATGATTTTATATCAGGTGCTCAAAGTGTAACACAATTGGAAAATGCAATAAATTCAAACTTAAACTAAAATTAAGTCAATTTTTCCTTTGTTATAACTTTTTAAAACTATATGTTAAATACATGGACTCATTAAAAAACTGGATGAAAGATGCTGCAAACATTTTGTTTGATGATAGTAAAAATGATCTGAGAGCACTACCCAAAACAGTTAGACTTCAAATTCTTTTAGTTCTAAGTTTTATTTGGACTACAGTTTTCAGTTTATATGTATTCTCATACACAACATTTGCATTTGGTTGGGCAGGTCTTTATGTGGCGCATGTAGGATTAATTTTTGCTGTGTATATGACTTTTAAACAATTTCATAAAGCAGAGGAAAGATCTAGCAGTGTATTTGAAACTAAAAATTTTGACCCATTTAAGATTATGGTAATTGTTTTTGTGATAGTATTTATATTTGTTTTTTCAAAAGGTATTGAAGTATTAACTAGTCCTAATCCTAGTTCTTATTCAATTCCTTATGATGGGCCGTCAAAATCAGTTTTTGAAAAATGGCTTCCATTTAGTAAAGATAAATAATGGACAAGATAGCGAAAAACTTACAACTAGCTTTGATGGTTATTATCTTAATCAGCACAGTTATTGCAGTTGGAATTGAGATGAAAAATATGTTCTTAAATCAATCTGTAACATTAGCTGATCTACTATTAATGTTTCTTTATCTAGAGGTCCTAGCGATGGTTAGAGTTTTTTGGAACCAACAATCAATTAGTATTACCCTTCCACTGCTTATTGCGATTACTGCTCTTGCACGATTTATTATTTTACAAGGAAAAGAAATGGATCCTACTGCACTTGTTTATGAAGCGGTCGCGATTTTATTAATTGCTGGAGCAATTGTTGTCTTAAGATTGAGACATAGTGATAAATTGGGTCTCAAGAAAAAAAAATCAAAATAATTTAAAATGATGTTTGAAGCTTCAAGGGCTAAGGCCTTAAATCAATTAAATAATTTTATCGATAACGGTCTTGCAGAATACTCTAAATTAAGAAATTTTGATTTTGGTCCTGAAAAAAGAAATAACATATCTTGCTTATCTCCATACATAACACATGGAATTATAAATGAAAAAGAGGTCATCCAGAAAGCTCTAAGCAAATTTTCTTTTTCAAAAAATGAAAAATTTATTCAAGAAGTTTTATGGAGAACTTATTGGAAAGGTTGGTTAGAGCTAAGACCAAATGTTTGGACAGATTATCTTATTGAATTAAATCAAATAAAAAATGAATTTCAAAATAATAAAAATTACCTATCAGCAATTGAGGGAAAAACAGATATTGAATGCTTCAATGAGTGGGTTAAAGAACTAAAAGAAAACAATTATTTGCATAATCACACAAGAATGTGGTTTGCTAGTATTTGGATTTTTACCTTAGAACTACCTTGGCAATTAGGTGCAGAATTTTTCATGCAAAATCTTTATGATGGAGATGCTGCATCAAATACTCTAGGATGGAGATGGGTTGCGGGTATCCAAACTCAAGGCAAACACTATCTTGCTAGTGAATGGAATATTAAAAAATTCACGAACAATAGATTTCAAAACATAAAATTAAATGAAAATGCCCCTCCTAAGATCTCAGAAAAATCTTATCAAATAATAAAACAAGATTTTACTAATCCACAAAATATTGAAGAAAAAAATCTTTTAATTTTTGATAATAATCTCTCATTTGAAATCACTGACTTTAAAGAAAAAAACTTTAAGAAAATTTACTTAGTTTCTAACAAAAATGAAAATAGATCTATAAAACTCAGTGAAAAATTAGTGAAATTTAAATCTCAGTTAATAGAAGACCAAGGACAAAGATTAAAAAATCAATCTATTGATTTTCAGTTAATTGATATAAGTGAAGTGACAAACATTGAAAATTGTTATGGTTTGTATCCTACAGTTGGTGAAAATTTAGACTTCTTAAACTCAAATAATTTAAAGGTAGATTATTTATACAGAAGCCTTGATCAGTTAGCTTGGCAATATTGTAATAAAGGATTTTTTAATTTTAAAAATTATATTCCCAAAATTGTTTCAACCTTCAATTAAAACCATCGAACCATACCTATAATTCCAGCGGTAGCATAAAAAAATTGCAGTAAGAGAATTCCTTTGTGTCCACCTCTGTAAGCCCAAATTCCGATTAAAATAGATGACAAAAGTAATAAGCAAAAACCAAAAAATTCTATACCTATGTTTAAAGCCACAAATAAAGAATATAATATTGCTGTAACAACCCCTGCCCATTCAAAAATTTTATTATTCATAATTTTTATATATCTCTTCACGTTCACTTTTGTTCATACCCTTTGTTTTTTCTAAAAATTCATTTCTTAACTCTCTTGTTTTAAAAATGTAAAAACAAACTGTATCTTTGCTGTGATAGATTGCTTTAAGTTCATCATCTATATCGTTTAGCTCATTAGGTATTTCTGTCTTTATGCAAATCATAGAAGTTTTTTAAAGTTATTATAAAGTATTGTAGAATAATTGTTCATGTCATTCATATTATCTTTTGCTGATTGATCAAATTTTTCTAAAGCATTATTACCAAGCTGATCTTCTAAAGCTTTCTTGTATTCAGGAACGCATCCCCATTCATTGACTGTTGTATCTTTTATTTCTATATGAAATTGAATTCCGTAAGCGTGGTTTTGATATTTAAATATTTGATACTTAGTAATCGGTGAGGAAGCCAATAAAGTTATATCATTATTTTTTTCAATTCCTTGGACCTCATAAGAATGCCATTGTAAACTTTTTATCTTATCAGGAAATTGTGAAAACAAATTATCGTTTTCTTTTTCTTTAGAAAAATCAATATCCATAATACCAATTTCTGCAGGATTTGATTTAACAACTTTACCACCCACTACCTCTCCTAATAATTGGCAGCCCAAGCAAAAACCCAAATATGGTTTTCTCAAATCTACAACAAATTCTTTAATTTTTTTCTTTTCTTCAATTAACCATGGATATTCTTTTTCCATATAGGTATCCATTGGTCCTCCCATACAAAACATTCCATCAAATTTACTAAGATCCTCTGGTATTTTTTCACCTTCGTCTAACTCTATTGTGGTTAAATTAAATCCATCCGATAGCATTAAATCTTTAATGTAGCCTGGATCCTCTATTTTAATATGTTGTAGTACAATTATATTCACTATGGCTAATTTAACTTAGAACACTTCTTGGAACAATATTTTACTCTATCCCAATTAAGTTTCCATTTTTTTCGCCACTTAAATGGTCTTTTACATACAGGACATATTTTTGTGGGTAAGTTTTGTTTTTTCAATTTAATATTCTTTAAAATTTTTATTCCAAAGATCTAAAGCTTCGTCCCAAGTTGGAATATGATCGCTTTCATAACCATATGTAGAGCCTGTTGCAATTGCTCTAAAGTTTCGCATGGCTTTTAAGTGCTGAGTTCCATTTAAATATTTAACCATTAGTTCTCTATCTTTCCAAGCTGTTAAAGTATGTTGGTATCCGTTAAATGGCTTTGTTTCACAAAATATATTTCCTTCGGCTTTTTGTGCTGCCTTAAAAGACGGGATTGCTAACAACCAAAATCTTAATTTTGAAAAAAAATTTTTTGGCTTTAAGCCAGTAATGGCAATATACATAAAATTTAGTTTGTATTTTGTTTAATAAATTTATCTGCTTCGGATAAAATTAATTTTTTTCTATCAAGTTTCATTTTATCAAAGATACGGACCATCATTGAAAGACGAGGATTTTTTAAAAAAAATTTTCTGTTTCGGTCTATGAATCTCCAATAAAGACCATCCATGGTGTTACACCAATCACCTTTCTTAAAGTCCATCATTTTCATAAAATATGCAGATCCACATATATATGGTTTAGTCGCGAAAATCCCTCCGTCACTAAACAATCCCATTCCATATACATTGGGAACCATTACCCAATCTGATGAGTCTACAAACATCTCCATAAACCACTTATAAACAATTGTGGGCTTTATCTCACAAAGGTTCATGATGTTGGATAAGATCATTAATCTTTCAATGTGATGTGACCAGCCATGATTGACTGCATTTTTAATTGCATAATCTAAAGGTGGAAGACCAGTTGAACCCTCATACCATGAACTTTTCATTTTTCTATTCTGTTTAAAAAAATTTCCAGTTTCCATTTCTTGTGAGTAGGACTGGTAAATTCCACGCATAAACTCTCTCCATCCAATTACCTGACGCACATATCCCTCTAAAGAATTCATTCTAATTTTATTTTTTTTATGAAAATCTAAAATTTTTTGGATTACAAATTCAGGAGTTATTATGCCTAAATTTATATAAGGACTTAAAGCGCTATGAAAAAGAATATTATCTTTTTGATCAACAGCATCCTCATAATCACCAAATAGATTAGATTTTTCTTTTATAAAAAAGTTTAAAAGTTTAACTACATCGTCATATTCAGTAGCAAACCAAAAATTCTCTGTACTCCCTGGATGGTTTTTAAATTCCTTCTCAATAATAGGCTTCAATTTTTTTGTGTGACTAGTTTCATTAATTTTTGGAAATATAGGAATAGATATATCTTTTGGTAATTTATTTCTGTTATCTTCATCAAAACTCCATTTACCTCCGATTGGATTACCATCTGATCCAATCAATATTCCAGATTTTTTTCTAACATCCTTATAGAAAGTTGCCATAAAAGGTTTTTTTGATTTTGATAAATAATTTTTAAAATCTTCTCTAGAATTTAAAAACATTGGTGTATGAATTACATTCCAATTAATTTTTTCTTTTTTTAAAAATTGAGAAATTTTTTTTTCAAAAAATTTATCCTCAACTTCGAAACTAGAAATTTCTTTTATTTTTTTTTTAGTAATAATTTTTTTTAACTTTTTTAAATAATCATCATGAAACTCTTTGTCTTCAATTTTGATATAGTCTAATTCAAATTTATTTTTCTTTAACTGATCAGCATAAGATCGCATTGATGATAAAAATAATAAGATTTTTTGTTTATGATGCTTTTCATATGTGCATAAACCCTTATCTTCAGCCATAAAAAATAGATGGTCTTTTTTGAAGCGGTCAATGTATTTTGTTGGAAATAATTGATTGCCAAGTATAAAAAATAACTTCATATTTAAATATAACTAATAAAAATTTTTATGTCAGAAAAATATCTTATTTTTGGTGCAACTGGCTCAATTGGATCTAGTTTAGCAGAACAATTAAAAAATTCAGGAAATGATATTCATTTAGTTGCAAGAAATGAAAGTGAACTTGCTCCAATTGTAGAAAAGCTTGGATGCTCACATACTGTTGCGGATGTTTTGGAGGATGGATTTATAGAAAAAGTTAAATCAGATATTTCTGAAATCAAAGGAATGGCTTACTGTGTAGGATCTATAGACTTAAAGCCACTTAGAATGATTAATGAGCAAGATTTTCAAAAGTGCATGAAACTTAATCTTTATTCTGCTGTAGAGGCTATCAAGGGATATCAAGAAAGTTTAAAAAAAAATAAAGGATCAATTGTAATGTTTTCAACTGTTGCTGCACAAAGAGGTTTCACCAATCATGCAATTATCGCATCATCCAAGGCAGCTGTTGAAGGTCTGACTGTTTCTTTAGCCGCAGAATTTGCTCCAAACATAAGAGTAAATTGTGTTGCACCAAGCTTAACAAAATCTAAAATTGCTGAACCAATGTTAAAAAATGCTGCTTTAGCAGAAGGTATTGCAAAAGCTCATCCATTAAAAAGATTAGGGGAAGGAAAAGATTCAGCATCACTTGCTAAATTTTTACTTACAGAAGATAGTTCTTGGATCACTGGTCAAGTTATAGCTGTAGATGGTGGTAGATCTAAGCTTTCATAAAGTGAAAAAATTTATTTATATATTTTTTTTTATTTTAATTTCCTCTACTGCAAATTCTAAAAATTATAATTTTGAAAAATTAGGGTCTTTTAATGAACCATGGGGTTCAAGTTTCATTAATAGTGAAGAATTAATTGTTACAGAAAAAGGTGGCAAAATTAAAATAATAAACATTGTTTCAAAAAATATTTCTGAAGTTGAACATAATTTAAACTATTTTGTTCATGGTCAGGGTGGTCTTTTAGATATTATTTATAAAGATAAAAAATTATGGATTTCATATTCAGAAAATAGAGGAGGCTGGAAAACCAGCACCTCAATTGCAAAAGCAGATTTAAATAAGAATTCTTTAAATTTTAAAAATATATTTCAAGCAAATCCACCTATTGAATCTGGCTATCATTTTGGATCAAGACTTGCTATCAAGGGAAATTACTTGTTTGCTTCTGCGGGAGAAAGAGGCATGAATATGATTGCTCAAGATCCAACACAACATCCAGGAAGCATTATTAGAATAAATTTAGATGGAAGTGTTCCAAAAGATAACCCTAAGTTTGAAGGTAAGCCAGAATGGCTTCCAGAGATATACCAGATTGGAGTTAGAAATCCTCAAGGTTTAACTTTTTCAGAATTTGATGGAAAAATTTATATGAGCAATCATGGAGCAAGAGGTGGTGATTGGTTTGGAGAGGCGAAGAAAGGAGAAAATTATGGTTGGAAAATTTTAGGATGGGGAGGAACAAATTACTCTGGAACTAAAATTGGTCCAAAATGGAAAACAGGATTTACAAAAGCTATTCAATATTGGGTTCCATCAATCGCTGCAAGTGCTATTACAATTTATAAAGGTAAAGAGTTTGAGGAATGGAATGGTCACGCATTAATTACTTCTCTTAAAGATAAATCTTTAAGAAAATTAATATTTTCAAAGACATCTGAAATCCAAGAGGAAATTATTTTTAAGGATAAAATTGGAAGAATTAGAGACATACAAGTTCACCCAATTGATGGGACAATTTATTTTTTAGCTGGAGATGATTTGTGGCTAATGAAAAAAAAAAATTAATATAATGAAAGAGAAACCTTATCACCACTTATCAGATGGAACTTTTCGAAATCCTAAAGGTTCACCTGTTGTGATATCTAGATCAGGGAAATTTTCTTATAGAACTTTCAGCAAACTAAGAAAAAAAATTAGTCTTAATTTTCCAAAAGATCATGTTGTCGAAAAAGAAAAAGTTAAATCTGATTTAGAAAAATACAAAAATGATGATTACGTTGCCTGGATTGGGCACGCCACTTATTTAATTAAATTAGGTAACACAACAATAATTACCGATCCTATTTTTTCAAAAAATGCAGGTCCATTAATATTTGGACCAAAGAGATTTACTAAACCTGCACTAGATCTGAACGAAATTCCAAAAACAGATTTATTTTTATTAACTCACAATCATTATGATCATCAAGACATGTCAACTATCAGAAATTTTCCATACAAAGATGCAAAAGTATTAGTTCCACTTAACCTTGGAAAATATTTTAAGAATTATGAAGATGTAAATGAAATGGATTGGTATGATCACAAAAATATTAATAGTCATTTAAAAATAACTTTACTACCAGCAGTTCATTGGTCAAAAAGAAGCCTTACAGACACAAACAAAACTTTGTGGGGGAATTTTTTAATTGAATATAAAAATAGAAAAATTTTATTCGCTTGTGATACTGGTTATGGAAATATCTATAAAGAACTAGGAGAAAAATATGGTCCGATTGATCTTACAATGATCAACATTGGAGCATATAATTTTAAACCAATGTTCGATAAAACTATTTACCATACAACCCCAGAAGAAGCTTTAAATGTAGCAAAAGATCTTAAAAGCAAAAAAGTATTAGGAATGCATTGGGGGACTTTTGTTTTATCTTTAGAGCCAATTATGGAACCGCCAATTCGATTTAAAGATAATGCAGAAAATTATGGATTTAAAAGAGAAGATGCAATTACATTTAATATTGGTGAGGTAAAATCCTTAAACGAATTATTATAACTACAATATAGTTATTCTATGCATAATTCTATTGCCTTTAAAAGGGGTAGCTTGGTGGAGCATGGATCTATTGTCCCAAATAGCTAACTGATCTTTTTCCCATTCTAATGAGTATTGAAACTTTTTTTTAACTTGGTGCTTAAATAATTGTTTTTTAACTTTTTCAGAATTTTTTAAATTTGGAGAAAATCCTACAAGATGTCCGGGACTACAATAGATCGTATTTTTAGAGTTTATCTTTTTTATAATTTTATGAATAGATTTTAATTCTTCAATCTTTCTACCCTTTTCTTTTACTCTTTCTCTTGTAGTAATTGAAATTGGTCCTTCAGAAGAGTACCTTCCCTTTACTTTGAGTAATTTATTTTTTATTGATTTAGGCAAATAATCATAAGCTAAGTATTGAGAGGAAAATTCAGTATTTGCTCTACCTTTTTTAGGAACTAGTTTAGAATAAAGCATTGTAAATCTAGGTGGTTTTTTTGTGTAAATTGAGTCTGTGTGAAACTGTTCTCCAAAACTAGGTCCCTTATCTGTTGCTTTTCTTTGAACGACAGTAATTTGTTTATATTTCTTACTTAATCCTTTTAGTCTTGGATATTTTGCTAATTTACCAAAATGTTTAGCAAACGCTATATAATCTGATGAACTTAATTTTTGTCTTCTAAAAAAAATCATACCATAAAGTTCGAGTGCTTTAAAAAAAAATTTAAAATCTTTTTTAGAAATTTTTTTGACGTGACCAGTAATCTCAGCCCCAATATTTTTTTTATTGGGAATTATATTAAACATGTCTAAATTTAATTATTTAGTAATTTACTTTTAGCTTTCTCAAACTCTTCTTGGGTAAGAGCTCCATTTTTATACAACTCATTTAATTTAGAAATTTCAGAACTTAGATCGTTACTATTTGAAGGTCTAATTACTGTTTCTGAATCTGATTCTGTTTCCTCAGTTTTATTAGGTCGATTATCAACTTTAGCCTTAAAACCCTTCATAATTGCAGAACCACCTAGGTAAAAAACAAATCCTAAAATTGGCACTGCTAAAGCAAAAAAAATAATTTTTTCCATTAATTAATCCTCATCCTCATCTCTCCAACCTTTTTCATACATCAAATATCCAGCTAAGATAACAGAAAAAACTCCAGCAATCATTCCAAAATCAAAACCAACTTGTTTGTTATATAAATACCAACCCAATTGAGTAGCTCCAATTGGAACTGCAGTTAATAAAATCATTATTATTGCAATTCTGTATTCATATTTGGGTTTTTTCATCAAAAAGAGCTTATCAAATACAACAGTAATTAAATCAGTTTAAATATCCTTGAGACAATTAAACTTAGATAAAAAGTCTTTATTTTTGTGATCTTTTGAAACACTCAATTGTGTTTTTTAATAAACAAGCGATAGTCATTGGCCCTACACCACCTGGAACTGGGGTTAAAGCTTTTGCATTTTTTGAAACATCTTCAAAATCAACATCTCCGACAATACCTTTATCAGTTTTATTGATACCAACATCAATTACTATTGCATCTTTTTTAACCCAATCTCCTTTTACAAGTTCAGGTATTCCAACTGCTGCAACAATTATATCAGCTTCTAAACATTCAGCTTTTAGATCTTTAGTTTTTGAATGGGTAATTGTTACGGTACAATTTTCTTTCAAAAGTAATTGCGTCATTGGTTTTCCATTTAAATTTGATCTACCAACTACAACTGCTTTTTTTCCACTTAAATTTGGTTCAATTTTTTTAATTAACAAATAACAGCCTAGAGGTGTACAAGGAACTGAACTTTCATAACCCGATGAAAGATTTCCTACATTCATTGGATGAAAACCATCTACATCTTTAGAAGGATCAATGGTCTCAATAACTTTTTGCTTATCTATATGTTTTGGTAGCGGCAATTGAACTAAAATTCCTGATACTGTTTCATCTTTATTTAATTCTTTAATTTTTTCTAAAACAGTTTTTTCTTCAACACTATCTGGATATTTAATTACTTCTGATTTTAACCCTACTTCATTTGCTGATTTTTCTTTATTACGAACATAAATTTGGCTTGGAGTAAGATCTCCAATTAATATTACAGTTAAACCAGGAACTTTATTATATTTGGATCTAAGTCCTAATACTTCTTGTTTTAATTCTTCTCTTAATTCAGCTGCAGCTTTTTTTCCGTCAATTAAAATCATTTTACTTTCTAAAATATAATTGGTGCAATGTAGAGCTTCATACACATTTCAATAAACCAAATCAATAGAAGAAGAATGATTGGTGAAATATCTAGTGATCCTAAATTGGGTAAAAAACATCTAATTTTATTAAGTATTGGCTCAGTCAATTTGTATGTAAGCTCTAAAATTGAGTAAACAAATCTATTTTGAGTATTTAAAACATTAAATGCTATCAACCAGCTTATAACTACATTTGCTATTACTACATAAGAATACAGTTTTAAAATCTGTAAAACTAAATAAAAAATTGCTATCATTTTTTCTCAACATAAATTGACTGACTTGGGAAAGCAAAAGAGGCCTTATTTTTTTCTACAATCTGCTTAATTTCAATTGCCAATCTCTCTTTAACTTCTAGTGAATTACTCCAACTATTTGAATTTGTAAAACATCTTACCAATAAATCTATTGAACTATCAGAAAACTTCTCAATTCTAACCGCAACCCCAGTTGATTGATTAAAGTCTTCACTGTTATTTATATAACTTTCAATTTCCTCTCTTATTTTTTTTAATTGATCAATCGTAGAGTCGTACTGCAATGTAATTATCCATCTAATTCTCCAATTAGATGTTTCGCTAACATTAACCACAGCATTTTCTGCAAATTGAAAATTAGGAATAATCGCTAGAGATTTATCAAACTTTCTTATTGTTGTTGATCTAAAACCAATTTTTTCAACTGTGCCTTCAATAATCCCGTCTACTGCAATCCAATCTCCAATTTTAAATCTTTTTTCAACTAATACTAAAATTCCAGAAATTAAATTTTTAAATAAATCTTGGGCTCCAAGCGCAACAGCAACCCCAAACAAACCAAGACCAGCAATAATTGGTCCTATCTTAATACCCCATAATTCTAGTACTGCAGCTAATCCTAAAATAAATATTAAAATCTTAAGCGATTTAATTATCCATCCAATAAGCTCTCTTGTTAAAAGTTTATCTAGTCCACTTAAAATATATGAAATGGGTTCTATAATTTGATGAATAACCCAAAAAATTAATATCGTAATTAACGTTCTATTAATTGTATCAACTACTTCTCTACCCTCTGTGGAAAAAGTCATGTAGTAACTTGCAATAAAGAAACCTAATACAATTGGTAAAAATCTAGCTGGACCAATTAATGACTGAACAAAAGTATCATCTAATTTGTTTGTTGTTCTTTTTGAGATAATTTCTAATTTTTTTATAATTAATTTACTAATTAACCCTCTAAAAACTAAAAAAAGTAAGAATATCCCTACTCCAATTAAAATTTGAAAAATATCGACACCAAGTATTCCTTTATTCCAAACAGATAAAAATATTTCAGAAAAATTATTTATTAATTCCATACCTAAATTTTATATAACAAAAACTCTTCTTCTCCAGGATTAAAAAGAAATATCTTTTTCCATTTGATTTCATTCAATATTGACGAGGTTTTTTCACCTATACACATCAAGTTTGTATTCATCCAAAGGTTTTCTGTTTGATAGATTTTTATAAAATTTAAGAAACTAGAGGCACTGTTTTGAGAATAAACATAAACAATATCTGGCATATTCTGCTTTAATTCATTAACAAAATTTTCATCAAATTTTTCCGTATGATTAACTTTATAATTAATAATACGTTTAACAACATACCCTTCTTTTAATAATTGTTGGTCTAAATCAGTTGTTATGATCTCACCACTCACATAAAGAAGTGGAGTTTCTTTTAATTCATAATTTTGCAAAATTAATTCTTTAAGGTTTGAAACATTTCCTTCTGCAGCAATTGTATTTTGAAAGCCTATACTTCTAGCTTTTTTTTCTGTAGCACTACCAACACAAAAACAAATTAATTTTTTATTTAAATTTTCTACATTTAAATTTTTTACTGCATTAGAACTTGTAAATATTATACCGCCATAATCATTAGAATTGATTTTTTCATGTTGAACATTTTCAACATTTATTAATGGAAGGTGAGAAACTTTATGATCTAAAGATTGAAACTTAACTATCATTTCTGAACAGTCTTCTATAGGTCTAGTTAACAAAATATGCATTTTACTTTTTATATGAATTATTTGATTTAATTTTTAAAGTGTTACCAACTTCTGTTCCAATTTCTTTAAACATATCAATACTGCCAGTTTTTTTTTCATAAAATATTTGGGAACCGTCTAATGAGAATAGTTCAGCTTTAACTGTAATTTTATCTCCTTCTATAATTGAATGAGCACCTATTGCCGTTTCGCAGTCACCTTCCAATGCCTTTAAAATGTTTCTCTCTATGTGGGCTCTCATATAAGTATCTTTGTGATTTATTTTTTCTAAAACTTTTATAATTTCATCATCATCATCTCTACACTGTAAAGCAATAATACCTTGGCCTGCACTTGGAATAATTTGATCAGTCGAAAAAATTTCAGAAATTTCATTATCTAAATTTAAATATTTTATACCCGCATAAGATAAAATTATTGCATCATAAATACCTTCCTTGAGCTTTTTGATTCTAGTATCTACATTTCCTCTTATTAATTTACAGTTTACATCTGATCTTATTTTTTTAATTTGAAATTCCCTTCTATAAGATGAGGTTCCTACTATTGCATTTTGTTTTAATTCCTCGATATTTTTGTTGTCATTTGTTATCAAAATTTCTCTTGGATCTGTCCTTTGTAAAAATGAATTAGTTCTAAGTCCTTCAGTTTCAATGGCTGGCATATCTTTTAATGCATGTACCGCTATATCAATTTTTTTTTCTTTCAGTTCTTTTTCAATCGTACTAGAAAATAAACCCTTGCCACCGACCTCTGATAATCTTCGATCCTGAATTTGATCACCTTTTGTAGTTATTGTTTGAATGACAATCTGATCATCTTGTAAGTCTAAAGCTTCAATAATTTTATCTTTAGCTTTTTGCGCATAAAGCAAAGCCAATTTACTTCCTCTTGAGCCTATTATAATTTTTCTATTCATTAAAATTTTATTTCTTACTTGTATTGAGATTGTACAATTATTAAAAACTATTTGAATGAGTAAAAAACCCTTAATTCTTGGAATAGAGACTAGCTGTGATGAAACTGCAGCATCTATAATAACTGAAAATGACAAAGGAATTCCAACAGTTTTATCCAATATTATTTCTAGTCAGGTTGATGTTCACAAAGAATTTGGGGGAGTAGTTCCCGAACTAGCCGCAAGATCACATATAGAAAAAATAGACTGGATTGTTGAAAAAGCAATTTCAGATAGTGGAAAAAAAATTGAAGAAATTGATGCTGTTGCTTCAACTGCTGGGCCAGGTTTAATTGTTTGCTTGTCAGTTGGTTTGAGTTTTGGAAAAGCTTTTGCAAGCGCAATTAATAAACCTTTTATAGCAGTTAACCATCTTGAGGGTCATGCATTAAGTCCTAAGTTAAATTCCCATTTAAATTATCCCTATCTATTATTATTAATTTCAGGAGGTCACTCACAATATTTAAGTGTTCAAGGTCTTGGAAAATATAAAAGATTAGGAACAACTATTGATGACGCATTAGGTGAAGCATTTGATAAAACAGCTAAACTTTTGGGAATTGAATTTCCTGGTGGACCACAAATCGAAGTTTTGGCAAAAAAAGGAGATCCTGAGAAATATGATTTACCCAAACCAATTTTTAATAAAGGTGGATGCAATTTATCTTTTGCAGGATTAAAAACTGCAATTTTAAAAATTGCAAAATCTATAAAAACAGAACAAGAAAAATTTGACTTAGCTGCTTCTTTTCAAAAAACTGTTGAAGAAATTCTTAATAAAAAAACAAAGATAGCATTTGAAGAATTTGAAAAAGAAAATAAATTAAAAGAAAAAGTTTTTGTAGTTGCTGGAGGAGTTGCTGCTAACAAAAAAATTAGATCTGCGTTGATTAATTTATGTGAAGCTAATAACTATAAAAGTATATTTCCTCCAATAGAACTTTGCGGAGATAATGCTGCAATGATTGCAATGGTAGGTTTAGAAAAATATAAATTAAATGAATTTAATACTTTAGATTATCCAGCAAAACCTAGATGGCCTTTAGATGAAAAAGCTGCATTTTTGAAAGGTGCAGGAGTACAACTGTCATGAACTATTGGTTATTAAAATCAGAACCAGATGTTTGGTCTATTGATCAACAAATTAAGGCTGGGAAAAAAGGAGCACCTTGGGATGGTGTTAGAAATTATCAAGCAGCAAATAATCTAAAAAGTATGAAAAAGGGTGACCTATGTTTTTTTTATCACTCTAACATTGGTAAAGAGGTGGTTGGAATAGTAAAAGTAATTAAAGAACACTATTTAGATAAAACTGATAAGACTGGAAGGTTTGTTGCAGTAACGGTCCAATTTAAAAGCAAATTCTCTAAACCAGTAACCCTTGAAAATATCAAAAAAAATATGGATTTAAGCGATTTAGCGCTTATTAAACAAAGTAGACTTTCGGTAATGCCAATTGATGATAAAAGCTGGAAAATTATAAATAACATGAGTAAAATTTAAAAAAAAATAATCCATGCCAAAAAAAAAGAAAAAAGCTAAATCTAAAAAAAAAACTAAAGTAAGAAAGAAAACTGCTGTTAAGAAAAAAACTAAAGTTAAAGGAAAAAAATCAAAAAAAATTTTAAAGCAAAATGAAAAACCTGCTCCTGAATTAGTTATAAAAACTAAACCTGAGTGGATCAAAAGTAGTTTGGCTAACAAAAGTAAATACGAGCAAAAATATTCTCAATCTATAAAAAATAACGACGAATTTTGGAAAAAAGAGGGAAAAAGAATTACTTGGATTAAACCTTATAAAAAAATTAAAGACGTTAAATACAGTTCTAAGGAAGTAAAAATTAAATGGTTTGAAGATGGAACACTAAATGCATCTGCAAACTGTATCGATAGACATCTAAAAGATAAAAAAGATAAAACAGCAATAATATGGGTTGGTGATGATCCAAAAGATAATCAAAAAATTACTTACAAACAGCTTCATCAAAAAGTTTCTAAAGCGGCAAATGGTTTAAAAAAATTAGGTATTAAAAAGGGAGATCGGGTTACAATTTATCTTACAATGATACCTGAGCTTGCTATTTTAATGTTGGCATGTGTTAGGATTGGTGCAGTCCACTCAATTATTTTTGGAGGTTTTTCTGCAGACTCTATTTCTGGAAGAGTTAATGATTGTGAGTCTGAATATATAATTACAGCTGATGAAGGTGTTAGAGGTGGAAAAACTATTCCTTTAAAAGAAACAACTGATGAAGCATTAGAAAGTTGTCCCAATGTAAAAAAATGTATCGTTGTTAAACGTACAGGTAATTCAATTAGTTGGAATTATGATAGAGACGTTTGGTATCATGATTTAATTAAAGATGTTCCTTCTCAATGTGAGCCAGAAGAAATGAACGCAGAAGATCCTTTATTTATTTTATACACATCAGGTTCAACTGGAAAACCAAAAGGAGTTCTTCATACAACAGGTGGATACATGGTGTATGCATCAATGACTCATCAGTATATTTTTAATTACAAACCAAAAGATATTTATTGGTGTACTGCTGATATTGGTTGGGTAACAGGCCACAGTTATATTATCTATGGTCCTCTTTCGAACGGTGCAACAACTATAATGTTTGAGGGAATACCAAACTATCCTGACAGTTCTAGGTGGTGGCAAATAGTTGACAAATACAAAGTAAATACTTTTTATACTGCACCCACTGCAATCAGAGCTCTAATGAGAGAAGGTGATAAGCCTGTCAAAAAAACATCTAGAAAATCTTTAAAATTACTTGGAACTGTTGGTGAACCAATAAATCCAGAGGCTTGGATGTGGTATTACAAAACAGTTGGAAATTCTAAGTGCCCAATTGTAGATACATGGTGGCAGACAGAAACAGGAGGGATATTAATTGCTCCTCAAACAGGCGCTATTCCTCTAAAACCTGGCTCTGCAACAAAACCATTTTATGGAATAAAGCCTATGTTAGTTGATAAATCCGGCAAAGAGATAAAAGGACCTGGAGAAGGAAGGCTTTGTATAGCACAATCATGGCCTGGACAAATGAGAACAGTATATGGGGATCATCAAAGATTTATAGATACTTATTTTTCTCAGTTTGAAGGTAAATATTTTACTGGAGACGGGTGTCGAAGAGACAAGGATGGATATTATTGGATTACAGGTCGGGTAGATGATGTAATTATTGTATCAGGACACAACTTGGGTACTGCTGAAATTGAAAGTGCATTTGTGGCTCATCCAAAGGTAGCAGAGGCAGCAGTTGTAGGTTACCCACATGATATTAAAGGTAATGGTCTATATTGTTATGTAACATTAAATGCTGGTGAAAGAGAAACTGGTGAACTCGAAAGAGATCTAAAACTTTGGGTTAGAAAACAAATTGGTCCTCTTGCTACACCTGACTTAATTCATTTCACTCCAGGACTTCCAAAAACAAGGTCTGGAAAAATTATGAGAAGAATTTTAAGAAAAATTGCTGCAAATGAACATGGTCAATTGGGAGATACAACTACATTAGCCGATCCTAGTGTTGTAGATAGTTTGGTTGAAAACAGAAAAAATATTTAGAATTGTATTCTGTCTTTAAATTCTTTTTTAATAACATCCCATTTTAAAATAACGGAATTTAAAACTATTTTTCGATCAAGAGTTTTTAATTCATCTGCTATTGGTGCCCATTTATACATTGATAAAGCACTTGGATTAAAAGGACGATCATTGTGATACTTCTCCCAATCAATTTTAATTAGTCTTTCATCAAATTCTTTTTTTGCTTCTTCGATGATATGCAAAGGCATACTATTTGTTGTTTCATCATCTAAAATTTTTAAAAAAATTTCCTTGGCTTTATCTAATTCATTGTAACTAAAATTAACTTTTAAATAAGAAAAAGTGAAAAATGTTAAATCTTGAAGAGCAACAGAATAAATATTCCATTTAGCTTCATTTACAGACTTCATAAATTCATCATTATCAAAGTGAAGAACATATCTTGTCCCCATTCTAGTTTTTAAATAACTATAAAGTGTAACTTGAGATACCCAGGCTGATTTTGTTTGAATAAACTTTTCTAACTCATCTAAAGTTTTAATTTTTGTTTTAGGAATAAAAGCTTTAAACAAAGAAAAAAAATAAACTTTGAAATCACTTAATGATAAATCTTTCCAACTTAATTTTTTTTTATCCATAAAAAGTTAATTTTATTGAAAATATTTGAAAAAATTAACCTAATACGGCTAATTTTACACTTTTATTCTCTTTCATAATGGTTAAGGTTTTAGCAGTTATAACTAAAAAAGAGAGGTATACATGGCGAAAAACGCTCAACACTGGGAAAAGACCAGAGGCTTGTTGTTTGTAACACTTGCAATCTGGGCTGTATTCTCAATGGGTATATTCCTTTTCGGAGCTGAAATGAACGAAGTTACTGGACCTTTTGGGTATCCATTAACTTATTGGTTCACGTGTCAAGGTTCTCTTGCCATATTTGTAATCCTGATTTTCTGGTTTGCAGGTAGACAAGAAAAAATTGATGAAGAGTTCGGCTTTAGTGAAAAAGGAGACGACTAATGATTAAGGGTAATTTTATAGATAACTTGCCTAAAGTTTATGGAATCTACACGGGTGGATTTATAGGTTTCATAATCTTAATGGCGATTGGTGAGCAGATGGGTATGTCTGCAAAAGCAATAGGTATTTGCTTTGTAGGTTTTACCATTTTCATCTACGCAGCAATTGGTTGGCTATCTCGAACAGCCCAAGCAAGTAACTATTACGTAGCTGGAAGAACGGTTCCAACTGTATTCAACGGAATGGCAACAGCAGCTGACTGGATGTCTGGTGCTTCATTCGTTGCGATGGCAGGTGGTATTTACTTCAAAGGTTATGGATATATGGCTTTGCTTGTAGGTTGGACAGGTGGTTATGTGTTAGTTGCAACTTTATTAGCACCATACTTAAGAAAATTTGGATGTTACACAGTTCCAGATTTCGTAGGTACTAGATACGGTGGTAATACTGCAAGATTGATGGCAGTTATCGTTTTAACTGTTGCATCATTCACGTATGTGACTGCACAAATTAACGCTACAGGTACTATTGCAGCTGTTGCTTTAGATATCCCATTCCAATACGCAGTATATGTTGGACTAGTTAGTATTTTACTATGTTCAATGCTTGGTGGTATGAGAGGGGTAACTTGGACACAGGTTGCACAATACATTGTGCTAATTATAGCTTACCTACTTCCAGTATTCTGGATCAGTAATAATATTGGTGCGGGTTTCTTCCCACACTTCATGTTAGCTGATGAAGTTGCTAGAATTGGTGAGTTAGAACAACAGTATGGTTTTGTTAAAAACTCTGCTGCTGATTTAGCTACAGTACCTAAAGGGTTAGCTGGTATTACTAAAGCTCACTCTGAAGTAAACGCAACACCTTGGGCTTTCATCTCATTAGCATTAGCAATGATGATGGGAACAGCTTCATTACCACACGTAATGATGAGGTTCTTTACTACTCCAAGTGTAAAAGCAGCTAGAAAATCAGTAGGTTGGTCAGTATTCTTTATTTTCCTACTATATTCTTCTGCACCGATGTTAGCGACACTATCTAAACTTGCTTTGATTGATCCAAACTTACCGACAGGTATTATTGGTAAATCAATTGCAGACGTTCAAGCAATCGATTGGTATCAAAACTGGAACCAAGCAAATCTGATGTTTGTAAGCGACTTTAACGGAAATGGAACTGTTGAATTAAACGAGTTCTTCATGGGTGGTAAAGCCGTTGTATTAGCAACGCCAGAAATTGCTGGATTACCATATGTAATCTCAGGTCTAGTTGCTGCTGGAGGTTTGGCAGCTGCGATGTCAACTGCAGATGGTTTGATTCTTGCAATTGCAAATGCAATCTCGCATGACGTTTACTACAAAATGGTAGACCCTAAAGCTGAAACTGCTAAGAGACTAGTTGTTGCAAGGGTATTACTTGTAGTAATTGGTTTTGCAGGAGCAACTATTGCAGCAATGGAGATCCAAGGTATCTTAGGTTCAGTAATCTGGGCTTTTGACTTTGCGATGTCTGGATTGTTCTGGCCACTTGTACTTGGTGTATGGTGGAAGAGAGCTAACAAAGAAGGTGCTATAGCTGGTATGGTCTTAGGATTAGTTTCTGGTTTCGCGTATCTAGTTTGGGTACGAAGTGGTGGAAGCGGATTCTTAGGAATTACTCAGTTAACATTTGGTATCTTCGGATCTACTGTTAGCTTAGTAGCTATGGTTGTTGTAAGTTTAATGACTTCAGCACCGAGCGCTGCAACACAAAAAATGGTTGATGATTCTAGGGTACCTGCGGGTGCATCTGTAATCGGCGGCCAAAAATAAATAATCTTTTTAAGGGGCGATTAATTTCGCCCCTTTTATTTCTTTTTAAGATCAAATATAAATTCCTTAATGTCTGCTAACTTTCATCCTTTAGTTTATATAATTGACTATATTCTTGGAATTATAATGTGGACTTTAGTTGGAAGAGTAGCAATGAATATCTTTCAAAGAGAAGACTCAAATTTTTTCTTTATGAAAGCTTTTGTAAAATTTACCAATCCCTTATTAAGAATTTTTAAACCTGTTACTCCTTCTTTCATAATTCAACCATTGGTACCTCTTTATGTGGCTTGGTTCTTTTTCATGATTAGATTTTATTTGATGCCTTGGATCTTGGGATATTCAGTTATGGGAATGTTATCCTTCCCTCTTGAAAGTGAAATTTCTAGGCAGATTTATCAATTTTTTAATTCAATTAAATTTTAAAAATTGATACTAGTAAGTCTAGATATCAATGAAAAATATACAAATATCTCCATCAATTTTATCAGCTGATTTTAGCCAATTAGGTACTGAAATAAAAAGACTTGAGGAAGGCGGAGCTGATATGATTCATGTAGATGTAATGGATGGACACTTTGTTCCAAACTTAACAATCGGTCCTCCAGTAATTAAAGCTCTCAGAAAACATTGTTCATTAAAATTCGATGTTCATTTAATGATCTCTCCAGTGCATAAATACATAGAAGATTATGCTGATGCAGGTGCAGATATAATTACTGTGCATCCAGAAGCAACTGATAATTTAGAAGACTCAATAAATAAAATAAAAGATCTAAAGAAAAAGGTAGGGGTTTCTCTCAATCCTGAAACAAGTATAGATTTAATAAAAAATCTTTTAGATAAAATTGATTTAGTTTTAATAATGAGTGTAAATCCTGGGTTTGGTGGACAAAAATTCATGCCAGAAGTTTTAGAAAAAATTAAACAATTAAAAAAAATTAGAGAAATAGAAAAACTTAACTTTGATATTGAAATAGACGGTGGAATAAATTTTGACAATTGTAAAATAGCAATTGAAGCTGGTGCTAATATTCTTGTATCTGGTACAACGGTTTTTAAAAGCAATGATGGAGATATTAAAAAGAATATTAATTTATTAAAAACAAGATAAGTTAATGCAATCTCAAAATTCCTTAAATCTTTCTAATGGAATATTTTTTAAGTTAAAATCTTCATTTAAGAAATTATATAAAAATTCAAATTTTTATGAAAAACGAATTTCAAAAACTTTTGATAACAATTTTGAATATAAACCAAGTCCTCATCTTTTATCTTCAATTATAAATTATCAAAAAAAAAAATATAAAATTGAAGATTTTGTAACTGAAACTATCTGGACAAACAATATTTCTTCTAAAGACTTTAAAAAACTAAACAATTTTTTTTGGTTTTTTAGTTTGGATTTAAAATCATCTAAGGAAACCACGCAATCAATTATTCTCAATTGGATTAATAAAAATGAAAAATTTGATGAGAATATTTGGGAATTCAATATTACTGCAAAAAGAATTATTGCTTGGCTTTCCAATCATCAGTTAACTTATGAAGATAGTAATGAAGAATATAGATTATATTTTAATCATATGCTTCAAAAACAAACTAACCATTTATTAAATGAGATCAAAAATTTAGATGAAACAGAAGAAAAACTGATTGGCTGTGCCGCAATAATTTTAACAGGTTTAGCGTATAAAGATGAGAAAAATTATTTAGACAGTGGTTTAAATATATTAAAAAATTTAATCAAAAACTCTCTTGATAAACAAGGTTTTCCCAAATCAAGAAATATTCAAAATTTAGTTTTTTATCTTAAATATCTAATCATTATTAGAGAATGGTTTAAAGAATCGCAAAATCCAATTCCAGAATATGTTGATGAAACTATATATTATTTAGGATCCAGTTATGCTTTTGTGTGGCAAAACATAAAGAAAGATATCTTTTTTAATGGAAATTATTCATCTAATCATAATGAATTTGACCAATATTTAAAACGATTTGGATATACTTTTAAAAATCAAATTAATGAGTTAGCTGGATATACAATATTGCAAAATAAAAAATTTATCCTAGCGGCTGACATTGGATCAAATCCTGAAAAAATATATACCAAAAATTATCAGGCAGGCGCTTTATCTTTTGAAATTTTTTCTAACGATAAAAAATTAATTTCAAATTCTGGATATTATCCAGATCCAAAAAACAGACTGAATAAATTTTCCAAAAGCACCGCTTTACAAAGTACACTTTCAATTGAAGATTATTCTTCATGCGATTTTATTAAAGATGGTGATAATTTTTTGATACAAAAAGATTTAAAAATTGAAAATAAAAATATAGTTTTTGAGAAGAATTATTGGAAAATTTCAGCTAGTCATAATGGTTACTTCAAAAAGTTTAAAATAGATCATCATAGAGAAATAGAATTCTATCCTGAACAATTTAAATTTATTGGTCATGATAAAATAGTAAGAAAAGATCCTGACAAGCAAATTAAATTTGATATTAGATTTCATCTTCATCCCGACTCTAAAGTTATGAAAACGCAAAATAATAAGTTTATATTGATACAATTAGAAGATGAAGGTTGGCAATTTAGTTGTGATAACTATGATATAAATATTGATAATGGTTTATATTTCGGTAATAAAAATTCGTATCAAGAAAACCAAAATATATTTATCTCTGGCATGAGTAATGAAAGTGAACAAATAATTAAATGGGAAATAAGTAAAATATAATGAAAAAAATAAAAACAGCTCTTATTTCTGTATCAAATAAAAATAATTTAAAACCAGTTTTAGAAATTTTAAAAAAATATCAAATCAAAATTATTAGTTCTGGTGGAACTTTTAAAGAAATAAAAAAATTAAAATTTAATTGTTTAGAAGTATCTGATTTTACAGATTCTCCTGAAATTTTAGAGGGAAGAGTTAAAACCTTACATCCAAAAGTACACGCAGGAATCTTAAATAAAAGAAACAATAAAAAACATTTAAATGACTTAAAGAAAAATAATTTTGAAAATATTGATCTAGTAATTGTAAATTTTTATCCTTTTGAAAAAACTTTAGAAATTACAAATAATCACAAAAAAATAATTGAAAATATAGATGTGGGAGGTCCCACTATGGTTAGGTCTGCTGCTAAAAATTATAATGATGTAACTGTGATTACTTCTGCAGATCAATATCAAGAATTAATTGATGAGATGAATGGAAATAATGGAGCTACATCATTAAATTTCAGAGAAAAACTATCAAGAATAGCTTTTACTGAAACTGCTTACTATGACTCTGTAATTTCAAGTTATTTTAATAAAAAAGCTAATATACACTTGCCAGATAAAAAAGTTTTTTCTGCAAATTTAATTGAAAAACTTAGGTATGGAGAAAATCCACATCAATTTAGTGGATATTATTCGAAAAATTTAAAAACTAATTTAAAACAACTTCAAGGAAAACAACTAAGCTACAATAATTACAACGATATTTTTGCTGCATTAACTATTTCAAAATCTTTACCAAAAAACAAAGGTACTGTAATTGTAAAACATGCAAACCCTTGTGGTGTATCAATAAATTCAAATCCTATAAATAGCTATAAATCTGCATTAGCATGTGATCCCATAAGTGCTTTTGGAGGAATTGTTTCTTGTAATTTTAAAATAAGAAAAAATCTTGCAGTTGAACTAAATAAACTTTTTTTAGAAGTAATTATTGCTAATGGTTTTGATAGTGATGCTCTAAAAATACTTAAAACTAAAAAAAATTTACGTGTAATTGACTCAACAAATTATTCACTTAGTGAAATTACAAAATTCAATTCATCAAATGAAGCAATATTAGTTCAATCTGAAGACTTAAAAATATTCAAAAATAAAGATTTTAAAGTTGTATCTAAAAGAAGACCAAACCCTAAGATGCTCAGAAATCTATTTTTTGCATTCAATGTTTGTAGATATGTTAAATCAAACGCAATTGTCCTCGCAAAAGATGATTCTATTGTTGGTATTGGATCAGGTCAACCGAGTAGATTAGATAGCTGTGAGATAGCAATTAATAAAATGAGAAAATTTAATTTATTTGGAGATAATTTGGTTGCAGCGTCAGACGCTTTTTTTCCATTTGTGGATGGAATTGAAAAATTAGTTCAATCAGGAGTTCAAGCTGTAATTCAACCATCTGGATCAATTAGAGACAAAGAAATAATTAAATTTGCAAACGAAACAGATACTATTCTAGTCTTTTCCAAGACAAGACATTTCAGACATTAGTAATTTTATCTATCTTTGCAGCTAAAATAAAATCATTTTCTGAAAGACCTTTGATTGCATGTGTGGTAATTTTAATTTCTGCATAACCCCAACCAAAACTTATATCTGGATGATGACCTTCTTCCTCAGAAATTTTACCAACTTCATTAACAAAATTTTGACTTTTTATAAAATTTTCAAAATTAAATTTTTTAAATAGGAAAAATATTTTATTTTCGTCTTCTGTAATATCCCAACCATCAACTTTCTTCTGATATTTATGAATTTCAGATATATCAAAAGGAAGGACACCTCCTTCACAAGGTAAACATTTTTTACTTAAAAGATCATCGTTCATAAAATTTGGAGCGGGCAAAGGGGGTCGAACCCTCGACCTTCTCGTTGGCAACGAGACGCTCTACCACTGAGCTATGCCCGCTTAAAAAAATATTATAACTAAACACTTTTTTTAATTCAATCAATACTAATTTACATTTTCTATGTTATATTTAATTTTATTATGAAAAAAGAAGATCTACCAATTAATATTCCTGTATTTCCATTAAGTAATTTTATCATTTTTCCAAAAACTACAGTCCCGTTAAATATTTTTGAGCCTCGTTATATTGACATGATTAACGATAGTATGAAATCAAATAAAATAATAGGAATGATACAGCCTCAATCATCTAGCTATCAAAAAGTTCAACCCGAGCTTCATAAAGTGGGTTGTATTGGTAAAATAACTAGTTTTAGAGAAACAGAAGATGGTAGGTATTTAATAGAATTAAAAGGAGTTACAAGATTTAAATCTGTAAAAGAATTAAAAACTGTAACTAAATATAGAATTTTGCATGTAGATTATAATGATTATATTCAAGATTTGGATAATAAAAAAGAAGATCTTAAATTTTCAGATTTAGAGTTAATCTTCAAAGACCTAAAATCTTTGTTTGAAAAAAAAGGTTTTATCATTAATTGGAAAGCACTAGAAAAACAAAGTTTAGATGAAACAATAAATGCTTTAGCAATGGCCTCGCCATTTTCTCTAGAAGAAAAACAAGTTTTGTTAGAAGCTCAAAATTTAGATATCAGAAAAAACAAAATTGCCGAGATATTAAAAACATATACTCACGATATCTATGAAAATAACACTATTCAATAATCAATAATTCAAACCAGTATCTGCTATTTTTTTTAGCATACTATTTATAGAATTTTTGCTTCCTATATATTTTAAAGAATTTAGAAGAAAATTATTCCTAGTCTTACTTTCATAGTTAAAAAATTCATAAATAAAATTAATTCCGTTCGAAAAAATAAAATTTCTATGTTTTGTATTTTTTTGAAATTCTTGATTAACAGAACTATTTATTGGTAATCCAAGATCTATTTTTTTTTGAATTATCTCTAATAATATTTTTATATCTCTAATAGTCATATTAAAACCTTGTCCAGCTAAAGGATGTATTTTGTGCGTTAATTCGCCAAAAGCTAGAATATTTTTATGATAATAATTTCTTAAACTTGCAGAGAATAATTCAAATGAAGATATTTTTATAATTTTTTTAATTTTATATTTTGGATTATGTGAGTTTATGAGTTTTATTAAATTTTCTTTTTTAATTTTAGCAGTATTTTTTATAGAATAAACAACAGAAGTTTCTTTATCAGAAATAGGTAAAAATGCCAAAGGTCCAATCTTTGTAAATACTTGTCTCGCAATTTTATTATCAATTTTGTCATGTTCTAGAATTAAAGTGTAAGCTAAGCTTTTATATTTTTTGATAATTTTTTTACTAAAAAATTTTTTTGCAATTAAATTTGCAAAATTTAAATTTATTAAAAGATTATATTTATTCTGAATATTTTCTAAATTTATTTGATTTTGTATTTTAAAAAATTTATTTTTTTTGAGACTTTTTTCTAAAATATTATAAAGATCATAACTTCTGACCATTGAAAAAAGTTCTTGATTGTTGTTTTGAAACTCCAATAATTTTTCTTGATTTAGTTTGTCAGAAAGAATTTCTATTTTATTTAATTTCCAAATTATTTTATCAATATTGACTATATTATTATTAAAATATTCAACATTACTTTTTGTAATACCTATAGTCCTAGATTGATCTATTATTTGTTTTTTTTTATCTCTTAAAATATCTACATGTATATTTTGATTAACTAAAGCTTTAGCTAAAGCTAAACTAGTTAGTCCACTGCCTATTAAACAAATCTTCATATTATTTTTAATTTTAACAACAAAAATTAGATGATACAAAGTGGTATAATTGATTTGTATAAATGGACATTAAAAAAACAGCTAATTTATTACTTAATTTTACTTTAAATCGATTAGCAGAAATATCTGGTATTATAATTTTCTCTGCTGGTATTCTTTTATTTATTGCACTTTTTTCATATTCTCCTGATGACCCTAACTTTATTTTTCCTAAAGATACTGAAATTAAAAATTTATTAGGTTTTCAAGGAAGTTTTATTTCTGATCTGTTTTTTCAATCTTTTGGATTCATTGCTTATCTTATTTCTTTTACATACATAATTACTGGTATCAATATATTTCGATTAAAGGAGTTTTTTTTAATAATTGAAAATACTTTTATAGCAATATTATATACTATTATTGGAACGTTATTTTTAAACCATTTTTATTCTGATGCTTTTACACTTTATATAAATGGAAATGGAGGTTTTGTAGGAGACTATTTTGGACAAACTTTTTTAAACACAATAATTCTTACAAATGAAACATTAATTTACTATGTTCTAATTATACTGATAATTACTTTATTTTTATTAAGTGTAAATTTCCACCCTATTAAATTTTATAATTTTTTAATTAAAATTTTTCAATTTTTTTATAAAAAAGAAAATAAATCTTACACAGATAAAAGTGAACTTATAAGTGAATATATTCCTCAAGAGGAAATCAAAAACTTAATACAAGAAGACTTACCATTTATTAAAGCAGAGAATAAATCAAACTCTAAAAATAAGTTTCAATTACCAAAAATAGAATTATTAAAAGTTCCAACTAAAAGAGAAAGAGAAAACTCAAATAAAAATGAAACAAATGACCCTAAATTTTTAGAAAAAATTCTAATGGACTTTGGAGTTAAGGGGGAAATTCAGAAAGTAAGTCATGGTCCAGTTGTAACACTCAATGAATTTGAACCAGCTGCTGGAGTAAAAGTTTCTAAAATTATAAATTTATCAGATGATATCGCTAGAAATACTAGCTCTGAATCTGCTAGAATTTCAACTATACCTGGGAGTAATACTATAGGAATTGAATTACCAAATAATTCAAGAGAAAACGTTTATCTTAGTGAAATTCTAAATAACGCCGATTTTAAAAAGAAGGAAACAAAATTACCGATAGCTCTTGGTAAAAATATTTCTGGAAAATCTATTGTAGGAGATCTATCTTCTATGCCACATTTGCTGATTGCTGGTACTACAGGTTCAGGAAAATCTGTTTGCATTAATACAATTATTTTATCTCTTCTTTACCGTCACACACCTGAAAGGTGTAAGTTTATATTAATTGATCCTAAAATGCTTGAGCTTTCAACATATGAAGGCATACCACACTTACTTTGCCCTGTAATAACTGAAGCTAAAAAAGCTGCATCAGTTCTTGGTTGGGTAGTAAAAGAAATGGAGAGTAGATACAGGTTGATGACAAAAGAAGGAGTTAGAAATATTGATGGTTACAATGCTAAGCACAAACTTCCAATGCCCTACATAGTGGTGGTGGTAGATGAAATGTCAGATTTAATGTTAGTGGCAGGAAAAGAGATAGAAAACTATATTCAAAAATTATCTCAAATGGCTAGAGCAGCTGGGATTCATATTATTATGGCTACGCAAAGACCTAGTGTTGATGTAATAACAGGTACAATTAAAGCTAATTTTCCCACAAGAATATCTTTTCAAGTAACTTCAAAAATAGATAGTAGAACAATTTTAGGTGAACAAGGAGCAGAACAATTATTAGGAAAGGGAGACATGCTTTATATGTCATCTGCTAACAGAATAGTAAGAATTCATGCTCCATTTGTCTCAGATAATGAAATAGAGAAAATAAACAATTTTTTAAGATCACAAGCTGAACCAGACTATATTGATGAAATCTTGAATTTTGCAGACGAGAAAGAGTTAGGATCAAATACAGATCAAGGAGATAAAGATGAATTATATCAACAAGCTGTTGAAATAATTAGATCTGAAGGAAAAGCCTCTACCTCGTTTTTACAAAGAAAACTTCAAATTGGGTACAATAGAGCTGCACGAATAATTGATATGATGGAAGCTGATGGAATTGTTAGCAAAGCAAATCATGTGGGTAAAAGAGACGTTCTTTGATGTTGAGATTATTGCTATTGGTTTATCTGATTATTTTATCTAGTGAGGTAAATGCAAATAATAAAAATCAAATAATTAATAAATTAAAAGATACTTTAAATTTAAATTTTGATTTTGAGCAAGATATAAATGGAAAAATTGAGTTTGGAAACTGTACAATTCAATATCCAAAAAAAATGTTTTGTACGTATGATCGAAAAAACAAAGTTATAGTTTCAAATGGAAAATCTTTAATTATAAAATCTACTTCGAGCTACTACAGGTATCCATTGGATAAAACACCATTAAATTTTATTTTAGATAAAAATTTCTTATTAAATAAAATATCGAAATTAAATGAAGAAATTATTAATAATTCTCTGGTCAAATTTACAATAAATGAAAATAATCAATCAATAGAGATTTTTTTTGATATAAATAATTATAATTTAATTGGCTGGCAAACTAAGGATATTTATCAAAATATTGCTGTCACACTTCTTTATTCAGTTAAATCAAATCAAGTTGTTGATGAAAAAATATTTAAAACTCCTCTTCAAAATTAAATTTTAACAATTTCTGATTTAAATATTTTCATTCCTCTAGCTAGATAATTATTAAGTGCATTTTTATGATCCAAAGAACACGTATGAAGCCAAACTCTCTCTACATTTTGTTGAAATGATTTTTTAATGGCATCCGATAATAAAAATGAGCCTAATTTTTTATTTTGATATTCTTCTAATATTCCAAAGTATGCAATTTCTACTTCTTTTTTATCTGAATGAATAATTAATTCGAAAAAACCAACTAAATCTTTTTTATTTTTTAATACAAATGTTTTAACATTTTTGTTGGACACGTATTTAATCCACTGCTCTTCTGTCCATATTAATCTATCGATCCATTTATGTTTTTTACCTATATTTTTATAAAAAAATTTATTTAATTGAAAATCAATCGGTTCAATCAAATTAACTTTGTAATCTTTCGAAGGTAGTTCACCGTCTTTTAAATCATGCAGTGAGTTTATTTCTAGATAATTTCTTTTAACTTCTTCTGTCACTCGACCATTTTTCCGACACGTTCGCCGCCAAATAGATGAAAATGCAAATGAGGGACCTCTTGACCACCATGTTCACTAATATTAGCAAGTGCTCTATAACCTTGGCCTACTTCTGTTGAAATACCTAGCTTTTTTGCAACTATATTAATACCTTTCAAAAGACCCACCATCTCTTCAGATGATGCATTCATGCTAAAATCATCAAGATCTTTGTATTTTCCCTTAGGAATTACTAAAGCATGAACTTTCTTTTGTGGATTGATATCATGAAATGACAAAACATAATCATCTTCGTATATTTTATTGCAAGGTATCTCTCCACGTAAAATTTTAGCAAAAATATTATTGTCATCGTAGTTCATTTTTTCCTTTTTTCTAATTCTTCCATTACTTCTTCAATTTTTACATCATTAGCTTCTAAATACATTAGCAGATGATAAAAGACATCAGCTGCTTCGTGAATTTTGTTTGTATTTTCCTCTATAGCTTCAATTAATTCATCAATTTCTTCCAAGACCTTAGCTTTACTTAAAGATTTGTCTGTAAGTAATTTATTTGTATAAGAACCTTCAACTGGATTGGTTTTTCTTTCTCTTGCAAGTTTAATTAGATTTTCTAATGTATTAAGCATATCAAATTCTAACAGGTATTCCTTTTGAATCCAGATATTCCTTCGCTTCTTTTACTGAGTGTTTACCGTAATGAAATATTGATGCTGCTAAGACTGCACTAGCATTTCCTAATTTAATTCCATCAACTAAATGATCAAGATTCCCTACTCCGCCTGATGCAATGACAGGAATGTTTATTTTGGATGAAATTTTAGACATAAGCTCAATATCATAACCTACCTGGGTACCATCTCTATCCATTGAAGTTACCAATAGTTCACCTGCTCCACTACTTTCCATTTTTGATGCAAATTCTATTGCATCAATTCCAGTATTATTTCTTCCACCATGTGTAAAAATTTCCCATTTATCAGCATTTTTTTTAGCATCAATAGCCACCACAATGCATTGTGAACCAAATTTTTTTGAGCTTTCAACTACTACCTCAGAATTTTGAACCGCTGCAGTATTAATAGAAACTTTATCTGCTCCACAATTAAGTAATTTATTAATATCATCAACACTTCTAACCCCTCCTCCAACTGTTAATGGAACAAAGCATTTTTTTGAAGTTTTCTCTACAACATCATAAATTGTATCTCTATTTTCATTTGATGCTGTGATATCCAAGAAACAAATTTCATCTGCTCCTCCATCAGAATAAATTTTGGCCTGTTCAACTGGATCTCCTGCATCCTGCAGATCAACGAAGTTAATTCCTTTTACAACACGACCATTTTTAACATCTAAACAAGGTATTATTCTATTCTTAAGCATCTACTTCCTTAGCTAATTCATACAATTTAATATCGCCATCATAAATAGCTTTTCCAACTATAATACCTTCGATATTACTATTGTTTAACTCCTTAGCTTTTTTAATATCTAAAATTGATGAAACTCCACCAGATATAATTACAGGACAATTTGAGGTATCAGCAACTTTAAATGTCTCCTCGAAATTAGGACTTTGCTTCATTCCATCTCTATTGATATCAGTATAAATGAGTCTACTTGCTCCATATTCATTTACTTCTTTTAAGTAATCTAAAGTCAACTGATTTGAATTTTCTTTCCAACCAGAAACAGACAAATAACCGTCCTTAGCATCTAAACCTAAGGCAATTTTGTCTGGAAATATTTTACAAGCTTCTTTTAAAAAATTTTTATCTTTTATGGCGGCACTTCCTAAAATAACTTTTTCAACACCAGCATCAGTATATTTCTGGATACTTTCAAAATTTCTTACACCTCCACCAATCTCAATTTTAAGATCAAATTTAGTAACTATTTCTTGAATAATATCTAAATTAACTGTTTCACCAGTTAATGCCCCATCTAAATCAACTATGTGTAAGTTTTTAAAACCATGATCTTTATATTTTCTAGCTTGTTCAACTGGAGACATTTCATATTCAGTTTTATTATCAAAGTCTCCTTTTACTAACCTCACACACTTTTTGTCTTTAATATCTATTGCTGGAAATATCTTCATTATAAATTTATAAAATTTTCAATTATTTTGAGTCCAATTTTATCACTTTTTTCAGGGTGAAACTGTGTTCCAAAAATATTTTCTTTTTCAACTGAACAAACGATATTTGAAGAATAATCTGTAATTGCAGAAATCACATTTTTATCTTCTGGAATAAACTCATAACTGTGTACAAAGTACATGTGAGATTTATTATCAATACCTTTAAATATTTTACTATCTTTCTTTATATCAATTTCATTCCATCCAATGTGAGGGAGTTTAAATTTTCCATTTTGATTATCTATTTTAGATACCTTGCCAGATATCCAACCAAGGCCTTTGGTTTCTATTTCTTCATATCCAATATCTGCAAACATTTGTAGTCCAACACAAATGCCAAGAAGAGGTTTTTTATTATTATTTGCAAATTCATTCAAAGTATCGGCTAAACCATTAATATTTTTAAGTGCATCAACACAACTTTTAAACGAACCCTGCCCTGGTAAAACAACTTTGTCTGAAGATTTAATCTTATTTAAATCTGATGTAACCTCGATATTTACTTTATCTTTAGCAACTTCCTTAAACGAGTTTATTACCGAGCTTATATTGCCCGAATTATAATCAACAATAGTGACGTTCATTAAACTTATAATGAGCCTTTAGTTGATGGAATACTTTTTTTGCTTCTAGGATCCATCTCTAATGCCTCTCTTAATGATCTTGCTAATGCTTTATAACAAGACTCTATAATGTGATGACTGTTATCACCATAAATATTTTCAACATGCATTGTAATACCTGCGGCCTGTGAAAATGCCTGGAACCATTCCTTAAACAATTCAGTATCCATCTCACCAAGTTTCTCAACTTTTATTTTTACTTTCCAAATCAAATAAGGTCTGTTCGATACATCTATTGCAACTCTAGTTAATGTTTCGTCCATAGGGATAACTCTGTGTGCATATCTTTTAATACCTACAAATTTCTTTGCAGCTTTTTTTAAAGCTTCACCAATTGCAATTCCTGTATCTTCAGTTGTGTGGTGAAGATCGATATGAGTGTCGCCTTTTGCTTTAACTTTTAAATCTATTAATGAATGCTTAGATAGTTGTTCAAGCATATGATCTAAAAAACCTATTCCAGTATCAATCTGGTATTTACCTTTACCATCAATGTTTAATTCAACATTGATACTGGTTTCTTTTGTTTTTCGAGAAACTTTTCCTTTTCTAGCCATATATTTTAAATGGTATACATACTTAATCCAACTATATCAATATTAGTGTAAAGACTTGAAGTATCAAAAATAGTTACCATTTATTAGGTATGACAACAATTGTACTAGTTAGAAAAAATAATGAAGTTGTAGTTGCTGGTGACGGTCAAGTAAGTATGGGAAATACTGTTGTCAAAAGTACAGCATCGAAAGTTAGAAAAATTGAAAAGAGAGATGTAGTTGCAGGATTTGCAGGATCAACTGCTGATGCATTAACTTTATTTGAAAGACTGGAAGGAAAATTAGAAAAACATGCTGGTAATTTATCTAGAGCTGCTGTTGAGTTAGCAAAAGATTGGCGAACCGATAAATACTTAAGAAGATTAGAAGCATTAATGGCTGTTGGTGACAAAAATAACAGTTATATAATTTCTGGAACTGGAGATGTTTTAGAGCCTGAAGGTGATATAATTGGAATTGGTTCTGGTGGAAATTATGCCTTAGCAGCAGGAAAAGTTTTAATAGAAGGTAATTTGTCTGCAGAAGAAGTTGCAAAAAAAGCAATTAAAGTTGCATCTGATATTTGTGTTTTTACAAATGAAAATGTTAAAATTGAAAAAATTTAATGGATAATTCAAACGTAACCCCACTACACCCAAAAGAAAAAAATCAGAAAGAAGAAGCTTCTTTGGTAAGCGCTCTTTCTCCAAGAGAAATAGTTTCAGAATTAGATCGTTTTGTTGTTGGACAAAACAAAGCAAAAAAAGCTGTTGCTGTTGCATTAAGAAATAGATGGAGAAGACAAGCTTTAAAGGGTGAAATGAAAAATGAAGTCTTGCCAAAAAATATTCTGATGATCGGGCCAACAGGAGTTGGTAAAACAGAAATTTCTAGAAGACTTTCAAAATTAGCAGAGGCTCCTTTCGTTAAAGTTGAAGCAACAAGATTTACAGAGGTTGGATACGTAGGGAGGGACGTTGAGCAAATTGTTAGAGATTTGATTGAGATTGCAATCGCAATGGAAAAAGTAAAAAAAAGAAAAGAAGTTTTTGCAAAAGCTCAAAAAGCTGCTGAAGAAAAAGTATTAGATGCTTTAGTTGGTAAAAAAGCAAGCCTTGCAACAAGAGAAAGTTTTAAAAAAAGACTTAGAAATGGTGACTTAGATGACAATGAAATAGAGATAGCCGTAAGCGATAATGGTTCAAATGGTGCCTCTTTTGAGATCCCAGGAATGCCAGGAGCTAATGTTGGAATGATAAACATTGGAGAAATGATTGGTAAATCTATGGGCAACAAAGAAAAAAAGAAAAAAATGACGGTTAAAGAGTCTCATGAAATTTTAATTAATGATGAATCAGACAAACTAATCGAACAAGATAAAATTATTAAAGCTGCTAAATTATCAACAGAAAATAATGGTATAGTATTCTTAGATGAGATTGATAAAATTTCTGCTAGAACAGATAGAGTTGGAGGAGACGTTTCAAGAGAAGGAGTTCAAAGAGATCTATTGCCTTTGATTGAGGGCACAACAGTTAATACAAAACATGGACCAATAAAAACTGATCATATATTGTTTATTGCTTCTGGAGCATTTCAACTAGCAAAACCATCTGATCTGCTACCAGAATTACAAGGAAGATTGCCGATAAGAGTTGAGCTAGAAGCATTAACAAGCGAAGATTTTAAAAGAATATTAAGAGAACCAGATTTTAGTTTGATTAAACAATACGTAGCACTGTTGAAAACAGAAAATGTTGATCTTGAGTTTTCAGATGATGGCATTGATGCAATTGCATATATCGCATCCGAAGTAAATACTACTGTCGAAAATATTGGTGCAAGAAGATTACATACAATAATTGAAAAAATATTAGATGATATAAGTTTTACGGCTACTGATCGAGCTGGAGAAAAAATAATAATTAACAAAGATTATATAAATAAAAACTTAGATAGCCTAGTTAAAGATACAGATCTCTCAAAATTTATTCTATAATTTTTTTATTATAGATAACCCAATTCTTTCATTTCATTACTAAAAGCAGTTTCAATTTTATCTTTTAATTTAGTATCTAATTTTTTTTTCCAATCATTTTTTGGACCTAGATTAAAAAAAGGTATTTTTTCACCAGTTTTTTTATTAATTTTAGCTTCAACAAAACCTTTATCTTTTTCTAAATTTTTCATTATTTGAAAATCTGTTGATTTGAGAACATTTTCAAATTTTTTATTATCTAAAATAAGTTTTGTTTTTCGAAATTTTCCCAAAAAATTTAATATATCCAAAAATGTTTTTTCTTTATTAATAACTAAATCCTCATATTTAACTAATAAATATCTATCTTGGACTTTAAAAGATTTCCAGCTATTAAAGTTTGTGCTCCATGTACCAGAATAAACTAGTGTTCTCTCTGAGATTTTTTTGCTGTTAATATCACCTCCAAAATGATACCTATTAATCATTCTGTCAGTGGTTTGTTCAAGTGAAATGCTGGCATGCTTTGACCAAGATAGAACAACATTTCTTGGGTCTCTAATAATGTAAATTACTCCAAGAGTGTTATCTAGATTGGTAAATAAATTATTGTCTATATTAAATAAAAGACTGTGAGTTTTGAAAAATTGAATTGAATTTTTATTATTTATCTTTTCTTGAACATTGATATAGTTTCTTATAACTTGTTTTTCATTTTTTGTATCTATTCCACAATTTTCAAATAGCGTAACATCTGGAAACTGACCTATGTTTTTTAAAAGCCCAAAATCATATGACCCATCTTTAGTAAAAAAATAAGATGAAATCATCGATCTAACTAGTGTATTTCCACTTTTTGGGTATGAAGCTATCCAAATAAACATAAAATTACAAATAACCTAATTCTAACATTTCTTTTTCAAACTCTTTTTCAATTTTTTTTCTAATTTCATCGCTCAAATTATTCTTCCAATCATTCTTTGGCCCAAGATTAAAAAAATTTTTTCTTTTACCAGTTTTCTTATCAATGACTGCTTCCGTAAATGTTTCTTTTTGTTCTTTAATTTTCATGTTCTTAAATTCTGTAGATTTAATTGCCCTATTTAACTTAATCATATCTATATCTATATTTGCCCCTAGTGATTTCAAAAATTTAAGAACTTTAAGCATAACTGTTTTTTTTTTATTTATTAAATCCTCATATTTGATAAGCAAATAATTACTATGATTTTTTAATTGTCTCCATGAGTTAAAATTAAAACTCCATGATCCAATAAATACTTTTGCATTTAAATCTGTTTTGGCCATAAATTGTTCTTTGTTAATCATCGTTTCAATTGCTTCATCGACAGTATAATCATAATGGTGAGTTAAAGAAGTAACTACGTTTCTAGGATCACGAACTATATGAATTGCACCTAGTGTATTCTTTAGATTTGTAAAATCACTATCATAAACCTTTGCGTATGAACTATGAGTTTTGAAAAATTTTAAATTTCCTTTTTCTTTATTTATATATTCTTGAGCTTTGATAAAATTTCTGAAGGTGTCTTTTTCATTATTAATATCTACTCCAACTGACAATAAATGACTTAGAAGAGGAAATTGTGTTATTTTATATAAGTTTTCAAAACTAAATTCTCCATTATTGGAAAAAAAATAAGAACTCAAAATAGATCTTAAAAGAGTATTCCCACTTTTAGGATAAGAAGCCAACCAGATTATCATTTAATTTATTTTTTAAGATTTTTTTTTAAATATATGTAAAAAGCACCAGATCCACCATCTTCAATTTTTGCATCCGTAATATCATAAATAATATTCATCAAAGCTTTATTGTTATTGAGATATTCTGGAACAGAATATTTCAAAATACTTAAATTTTTTGAAACATAAGGGTTTTTTTCAACATTAGAGTGCAAACCTTTCCCTGTAATTACAATTATTTTAAGTATTTTTTCTTCATATGCTTTAAGTACTAATTTTTCAATAACTTTATTCGCTTCATCTAATTTGTAGCCATGAAGATCTATTGAAATACTTTGATTGATAATTTTTTTTTTTTTAATTTCATCTTTATTGGGAAGTTTGTCATTACTATTAATAAATTTTTCCCAATCTTTAATATCTTTATCTGAATTTTGATTTTTCAATTATGTTAAAATATTTACAAGCTGCCAATTAGGATTTGAAGATGTCGTATCTCTTGAAAAAACCCAAGTGTCGAATATTTTTTTTATTTTTTCAGGATCACCTGAGACAATTTTTTTTTCTTTATCCTTAACGCATGTTATGACTTCAGCAATAAAATCTACTGTTACATTTAAAATATTTCCAATTTTTTTATGCTCTTTAATTTCAGCTTTATTAATTCCAATAAAAGTAATTTCAGCGAAGTGGCCTCTCTTTGTTCTCTCTTTTAAGGCTTCATCAAATTGCTCATATATTTTTTTATCTAACAAGGGTTTTGCATTGGTAATTTTGTTATCATTATCACCAAAATCTGTAATAATTGTCTCATATGCTATTTTTGCACCATTCAAAAATTCTTTTTGTGCTTCATGATCAAAATTATTTTTTAAAATTTTACTACCTTCAACATTTATATTTTTAATAGCTTCTTTAAATTTTGATGGAGATTTGCCTTCAAAACCTGTTTTTTTTCCTAAAATTCCTCTTAACCTTAAAAAAATAAAACCAGCAATCATGGCTAATAAAATTATGTCTATATATTGGAAACTGTAATTCATTCTGTTAATAGTAATTACTCTATTGATTAATTTCAACCAGCAATTTAGATTAAGGACAAATGAACACAATCTTAATATCATTTATTTTAGTGCCTGTAATTGAAATATATCTTTTCATTAAGATTGGAGCAGAAATTGGTGCAATTTATACTATTTTTTTTATTTTTTTTACTGCAATCGTAGGTGTTTATTATGCGAAGTATGAGGGATTAAATACTCTTAAATCTGGAATATTTCAGATAAACAAAAATAAAAAACCAACTTATGAAGTTATATCTGGTGCTGCAATTGCCTTTGCAGCATTGCTTTTAATAATTCCAGGATTTGCTACTGATATAATAGGATTTTTATTAATATTTCCTCTAACTAGAAAATTAATTTTTAAAACTATCTTCAAAAAATCAAACATAGAAAAAAAACAGAAAAATGATTTTATTGAAGGAGAATTTGAAGATATAGGAGACGATGATGAAAGCAGAAAAATATAAAATTTTAGGCAGATATATAAAAGATCTTTCAGCTGAAACTCCAGATACAGAGACATACTTGTTTGTAAAAGATAGGATAAACAAATATCAGTTAGGGATAGATATTAACTCTGTGGCATTAAAAAATAAAATGATTGAGGTTAATACAAAATTCAAATTTCATGACAATGAAGATAATAAAAAAAAATCTTATTTTGAATTTGTTTATTCAACAATAGTCAAAATTAATGAGGATATTAAAGAAAAAAAAGAGTTAGAAAAAATTATTTTATGTGATTTACAAATAAAAATTTACCCTTACATGGAAAAAGCATTACTGGACTTATTACACAACTCAGGCTATCCGGGTGTTAAATTTGACAAAAAAGTTGATTTTGAAAACTTATATAATCAAAGATTTAATTAAAATAATTTTTTTTTAAATTAATTTTTAAATATTCTCTATGTCTTTTAATTTCTTCTTTAGTTGGTACTATTATTTTTTTGCAATAATTCACTTTTATATTTTCTATTTCTTGTAAAATTTTATCATTATTAAAATTTAAAGTAGGTTCTTTTTGATCAATTAAATTAATATATACCTTTGCCAATAAATCACAGTCTATTAGAGCAGTATGATAAGTTCTGCGCGAGTTATCAATTCTAAATCTTTTACAAAGAGCATCTAAACTTACTTGAGATCCAGGATATTTATCTCGTGCTAATGTTAAAGTATCTATAATTTCATTTTCAATTTTATTTTTTCCAAATAAACTTAATTCATTATTTAAATGACCAATATCAAACTCGGCATTGTGTATAATAAGTCTTTTGTCTTTTATAAATTCTAAAAAATCATCTCCGACATCACTAAACTTCTTTTGTTTAGATAAAAATTCATCAGAATAACCATGTACTTCAAAAGCTTTTTCAGAAACTTTTCTTTCTGGATTAAGGTAACAATGAAAAGTGTTTTTTGTTGGAATTAAATTTTCTAATTCTATGCATCCAATTTCAACAATTCTGTGACCATCTTTTATGGATATTCCTGTTGTTTCCGTATCTAAAACTATTTCTTTCATTTATATAATTTCGTTCAAAATTTTTTCAATTTGCTTTTTAACAGAATCTTTAGTGAAAGTATTTTTAATTATATAGTGAGATTTTTTTTTCTTCAAAGATGGTTTTAATTGAATCTTTCTAAACATATTAATAAGTTTAATATTAAAATTTACTC
>NZ_JBNAIZ010000014.1:0-37041 GCF_052047875.1 Candidatus Pelagibacter sp. HIMB1521
TCTGTAAGCATACTTTTTAATATTATGGGTGTAATTTCTCCAGTATAATTTTTTTTCTTTATACTTACGTTTGATATAAGAATTGATTTATTTTCGATTACTACATTTATATTGTTTATAAAATTTCCAGCTAATTTTTCAATTTTAAAAATATTGTTTTCTAAAAATTCATTTAAAAGATTAAAATCTAATTTTTCTGAAATATCTTTAAATATAAATTCTTCCTGATAAATGTTTTTATGATTTTTGATATCTAATAAAAATATTTCAAACTTTCCATGGGAAATAATTAAGTTGGTTTCAAAATCAATTTCTTTATTCATTTAAAATTATTATTTGATTTTTTATTCTAGCATCTAAAATTTCTTTATTTTCTAATTTAATATTTTTCAAAAAAATTGATATTTTATCTAAAGTTTTTTTTTCAATTTTCTCAGGTAATTTAATTAATAAATTGTTAGTAAATTTTAAATCCCATCTATTAGATTTAAAATAATACAGAGATTCTATTTGTGAATAAACAATATTTGATTGATCAATAATGTTCTTTAATTCGAATAACTCATTAATCTCTGGACTCCCAAATATGTAGGGTAATTGTATATTTGAAATATCATTATCTGATAGTTTGCCATTGTTACCTAATAAATAAAACTTTCCATTTTTACTGATCCTAGCGATAAAATTTGTTTTTTTAATATTAATATCAATTGAATGAGGATATTTTTTTATAACGTTATACTCTTCAACTAATGAATTTGATTCAATTTTATTTTGAAGTTTTTTTTTATTTATAAAAAAAATATTTTTTAAATTTAGATTATTTAAATTATAAAGTAATTTTTTTTGATCATTTCCCTCTAAACCGAAAATATTTATATTTTTTACTTTTTCTAATTTTAAATTATTTATTGAATTATTATTTATCGAACCTACTAAAATAAATAAAAAAAAGTAAATTAAGATTTTTTTACTTTTTCTTTGATGCATCTTTTAAAATCCATTCAATTAATTTTAAAAAGCTTATCCCCTTATAAGAAGCTATTTCTGGAACAAGAGATAATTTAGTCATACCTGGTTGAGTATTAATTTCTAACAAATAAAATTTACCCTTATAATATTTAAAATCTGAACGTGTTACACTGGAACAACCAATGATCTTGTGCGCTTTATGCGCAATATTTAATACTTGATTTAATTTTTTATTTGGTAAATCAACAGGTATTATATGTTTAGTTCTTGCATTTGTGTTGTACTTTGCTTGATAATCATAGAAAGCTCTTTTGGGTTTTAATTCAATTGCTCCTAGTTTTTTATTACCCAAAATTGCTATTTGAATTTCCCTACCGCCAATAAATTCCTCAATCATAATTTTTTTGTAACCATTTAATGATTTAACTTTTTGTATTAGATTAGATTTATTACAAATAAAAACATTAACGCTAGAACCTTCATTTAAAGGTTTTATCACAACTGGAAATTTAAGTTTTGACTTAATTTTTTTTATCAATTCAGATGATTTATAATCATAATTATAAACAAAAAATTTTGGTGTAATAATTTTGTTTTTTAAAAAAAATTTTTTTGAAATTTCTTTATCCATTGCTATTGATGAAGAAACAACACCGGAATGGGTGTAAGGAATTTTAAATTTCTCTAAAATACTTTGGATATATCCATCCTCTCCAAATTGACCATGCAATGCATTAAAAATTATATCAGGTTTAAATTTTTTGATATTTAAAGATAAAGATTTATCTGGCTCAGAAATCTGAATTTTATATCCATTTTTTTTCAGCTCTTGGGCAACCTGTTTACCTGTATCAAGACTTATTAATCTCTCTTTTGATATTCCACCCGAAAGTATTAGTATTTTTTTTTTCAATTTATTCTAAAATTTTAATTTCAGTCTCTAACTTTACACCTGTCTTTTCAAAGACATTGTTTGAGACATATTCGATCAAATTCTTCATATCTTTAAATTTAGCATTACCTTTATTTACAAAAAAATTACAGTGTTTTTCTGAAATGTATGCATCACCAAAAGAAATATCTAATGGAACAGACTCTTTGATTAGTTCCCAAACCTTTTTTTTAGATTGATCTAAAGGGTTTTTAAAAGTACTCCCACTGGTTTTAATTCTTGTTGGTTGTGCTTTTTCCTTTTTTTCTTTCAAAAAATTCATTTCATTTTGAATTAATTCTTTTTCTTTCTTAAAACCTTTAAAGGAGGCACTTAAAAAAATAAGGTCATCAGATAAACCGCTATCTCTGTATTTAAAATTTATATCTTTTGCAGGTACAGTTATTACCTGGCCAGATTTGGTAATCGCTTGAATCGAAACAATAATATCTTTAAATTCTCTATTAAAACAGCCAGCATTCATTTTAATTCCACCACCAACTGTACCTGGTATACAAGACAAAAATTCAAAACCACCTAAACTATTTTCTAATGCAAATTCTGATAATGCTTTGTCACTAACAATACTTCCTGCAATAATTATATCATCAGACAGAACTGATAAATTATTAAAATTATTTGCAAGCTTGATCACTACACCATCATATTTATCGTCAGTTATTAATGTGTTTGATCCTCCACCTAAAATAAAAATATTTTCTTTATTTTCTATAATTTTTAAAAATTTGATTAAATCTTTTAAATTATCTGCTTTGAAATAAATTTTTGCTTTACCGCCAATATTAAACCAATTTTTTTTTTTTAAATCACAGTCTAGCTTTAGGTTTTTGCTAAACTCTTCTGACAGTTCTTTCAAATTAGTTTTCATTATAAATATTTAGGTAATTCTCTCATCCAGCTTGAAATTGAACCAGCACCCATACCAATGACAATTTTTTTTCCATAAATATTACTTTTTACATATTTTGCTAATTGCAATTGATCTTCGATCATTAATAGTTCAACCCTCGAATTTTTGATAATTTGTTTTGCAAAACTAAGATAACTAAATCCGAGTTTCATTTTTTCACCAGCATTATAAATTGGAAATAAAATTACTTTATCAGCATCTCTAAAAGCGAAACTAAACTCTTTTTTTAAATCTTTTACTCTTGATATTCTATGGGGTTGAAAAATACATATCTTCTCATAACCTTTATAAACTTTCATTACCCCATTAAGTACTTCTCTTATCTCGGTTGGGTGATGTGCATAGTCATCAAAAAAATCAACATTATTAAAAGAAAAAATCTTATTAAATCTTCTTTGAACACCTTTAAAATTTTTAAGTCCTTTTTTTATGTCAAATATTGATATTCCAACAGTCAACGATACCGCAAGAGCAGCAACTGCATTTTTAATATTATGATTTCCAAGTAGAGGGATTTTTATATTTTTTAAAAATCGATTTTTTTTATTTGGTAATTTTATTAATAAATCAAACTTTGAAAATTCTTTAAATTGATTTATATTTTTTATAGAAAAGTTTGATTTAGGGTCTTCACCGTATGTATAGAAATTTTTCTTTTTAATATTTTTAATTAGATTTTTATTATTCTTATCATCTAAACAGATAAATGATTTTCCAAAAGATGGAACCTTCTCAACAAAATCAATAAAATATTTATTTAATTTTTTCATCGAATTATAAAAATCCATGTGCTCTCTATCAATGTTAGTTATGATTGAGTAAGTTGGGGGGATAAATATAAAGCTACCATCAGACTCATCTGCTTCCAAGATAGACCAATCACTTTTACCTAATTTTGCTGTATTATTGATTGAATTTATAACTCCTCCATTAATAATCGTCGGGTCTATTTTTGTATTCTGAAAAATTGATGCAATTAAAGAAGTAGTTGTTGTTTTACCGTGAGATCCAACGACAACAATATTTTTAGAAAGAGACACAATGTTTGCTAGCATTTCTCCTCTTTTGTATATTGGTAGACCTTTTGATTTTGCCTCAATTAATTCTGGGTTATTTTTTTTAATTGCAGAAGAAACAACCAGAATTGTAGCCTTATTTATATTCTGTTTTTTATGTCCAAAATAAACTTTGATTTTTTCTTTTCTAATCCTATTAATATTTTTATTATTTGAAATATCACTTCCTTGAACTTTAAAACCTTTTCTCTTCATTATCATTGAAAGGCCACTCATCCCTATCCCACCTATACCAACAAAATGAATAACCTCTGATTTAGCTAATTCAATTTTCATTTAAAATTTCCAATAAATTTTGATTAACATTATTCCAAGTATTTTGATAATTTAATTTTTTTAAATTTTCTTTTTTTGCAACATAATCTTCATCTTTAATTGATATTTTCAACAATAATTCTTCAAATTTCTTTTTATCAAATTTTTTTTGATCAATTATCCAGCAACAATTTTTATCATAATAATATTTAGCATTTTCATATTGATGATTATCCTTGGAACCAGGAAGTGGCACAGCGATAAAAGGAATATTCATTAATGCCATTTCAGCTAAGCTTGAAGCGCCTGACCTTGATATACATAAATCAGATTGTTTCATGAGTTCATTTAAATTTTGATCAAAACTAAAAACATTGCTTTCTATATTATTAATTTTATAAAAATTTTTTAAATAGTTTATGTTTTTTTCACTAGTTTGATGGATTACATTAATTAAGCAAGATTTTGAGACTCTCAAAATTGATTCATTAATAAGTGTATCAAAAATTTTAGCTCCTTGACTACCTCCAATAATCATAATGGTAAATAACTTTACATCCTTTTTATATAAATCCGGTTCATAATATTTTTTTCTTATAAAGGGTTTTGAAATTTTTTTTTGATTTTCAAATTTTTTTGGATAATTTTTTAAGTTTTTTGAATAACAAATTAATTTTTTAGAAAAATTTAAAAAGAATTTATTTGCTCTTCCTAAAACCATATTTGGTTCAATTAAAATAATTTTAATATTTAAAATTTTTGCTGCTAAACATAAAGGTAAGGACATGTACCCACCTGTTGAAATTAAGTAAGAAATTTTTTCTTTTTTTAATATTTTTACAGAATTAATTGTTAATATTAAGACTTTAAATAATTTAAAAGGAAAAAGTATTAAGCTATTAAACTTTGGTGTATCTATTAAAATAGATCTATAATTATTTTTTTCTAAATATCTTAATCCTCTAGAATCTGTTGAAATTATTGTGTCATATTTTTCTTTTAAATGGTCATGAATTGTAATTGCAGGAATGACATGTCCTCCAGAACCTCCAGTGGAAATTAATATTTTTTCTCTCACCTATTATATTTTTCTTTTTGTTAAGTTTAAAATTATACCTGTCAATATTGAGGTACTTACAATTGAAGAGCCACCATAACTCAAAAAAGGTAATGTCATTCCAGTTGTTGGAAATAATCTTATATTAACTCCAATATGAATTGTGGCCTGCATAAGAATTAAACTTACTGATCCTATTAGAATAAGTTTATTTTGCTCCTCTGTTTCAAAACTTATTTTTTTAAAAACCATATAAATTAGGACTAAAAACAAAATTAAGATTATAATTATGGCAATCACACCAAACTCTTCAGAAATTACAGAAATAATATAATCAGTATGCGCCTCTGGTACTCTATTTTTTAGTGTTCCTTCTCCTATCCCTTTTCCAAAAAAACCTCCACTTGTTATTGACTCTATTGCTTTATCTGATTGAAAATTATGAGTACCTGTTTCTTTATCAAAAAATGAAAAAATTCTAGCTTTAATATAATTAAATTTTGGTATGTAAATAATCATATAAGACAACAAGATTAATCCAATAGAAGAGATAGAGAGCAAAAAATATAAATTAATACCTGAGCAAAATATCAAAACAGCCCATGAAAAAACTACTAATAATGTTTGGCCAATGTCTGGCTGAATTATCAGTAGCAAAGAAACTAAAGTCATTAAAATTGTTGATGCTAAATATTTGAATAAAATATTGGTTTCATTTTTACATAAAATAATTGCAAAAATTACAATCAAAAAAGGTTTCACTATTTCTATGGGTTGAAATCTTGGTAAAAAAAACAAATCAATCCATCTCCTTGATCCCTTAACTTCTACACCAATTATAGGTACTAATAACAAAGAGAGTAATGAAATAAAAAATAGAATTATTGAAAATTTATACAATTTATCTTGATTTAAAGATGAAAAAATAAAAATTAAAATTACTCCGATAATTACATAAATTAAATGTTTAAAAAAAAAGAAATAATTGTTGGTATCTAATTTGTCTGAAGCTATGAGTGATGTTGATACTAAAGAGAAAAAAAGTCCAATAGTGAATAAAATGCTAACTAAAAACAATATAGGTTTGTCTATATTTTTCCACCACTGGTAATAAAATTTATAAATTATGCTATTACTTTGCATATATTAATTTTTTCACTATTTTGTTGAAGTAATTGCCTCTATCTTCAAAATTTTTAAAACTATCAAATGATGCACCAGCAGGACTAAAAAAAATTATATTTTTTTTAATTTCTTGATCTTTTATCTCTAAGAAAATTGAACGTAAGGTTTCGTTTAAAGTTTTATATTTTTTAACCTTTAATTTATCTCTCAAAACTTTATGAAACTTATTTCGATATGAACCAAAAATATACGCTTTGATATTTTTACATTTTATTTTAGATAATTTGAACTTATCGTTTTTTTTTGGTATTCCTCCCAAAATCCAATAAACATCATTCAAATTATTTAATATATTTTCTGAAGAAGCGAAGCTTGTTGATTTAGAATCGTTAATTATTGTTAAATTTTTTTTATCAAATACAATTTGTTGTCTATAATCAAGTCCCTTAAAATTATTAATTGTTTGGATTAATCTTTTCTTAGAAAGTTTCAACTTACGTGCAATTTCAAAAATAAATGAGAGGTTTTCTCTATTACCGTCGGAAGCAAAGTATTTATTGCTAATCTTATTAATTATGTTTTTCAAATTTGAGATATCAACTTTATAAATTTTTGACTTAAATTTATTTTTTTTAATTTTTTTAGAAATTAATGAATCACTTTTTTTAACGTACGCAAAATTTCCCTTAACTTGTGACTCGATTAATTTAAATTTTGCATTAACGTAATTTTTTAGGTTCTTATGTCTTTCAATGTGATCTGCTGAAATATTTAGAATTAAACTAAATTTTGATCTAAAAATCTTTGAATAATCTAACTGATACGACGAGGCTTCAATCACAAAAATCGTTTTTTTCGTTATTTTTTTCTCTGCAAGCGCTGGATTTCCTATGTTCCCAATCAATCGAGCATCTTTTTTTTGATCAACCAAAGCATCATGTAGTATTTTTGCTGTGGTTGATTTTCCGTTAGTACCTGTTATTGTTATGCTCAGATTATCATAAAAAGAGTACAAAACATCAAGATCTGTATAAATTTTTTGTAAATTTTTTTTCAAGAACGTAGATAATTTACATTTTGAAATATCTATTCCTGGACTAATAATAATTACATCAAAACTTATTTCTGAAATTTTATTTAAACTAACTAATTTTTTATTTATTTTTGAATTGTCATCAAAAAGATAAACATCTGCTTTTTTTTTTAAAAATTTATATGAAGATATTCCACTTTTGCCTAATCCATATATTAATATTTTTTTTTTTAAAAAAATATTTTTTTTATTTTTCATTATCTTAATTTCAACGTAGCAAGTCCTATCATTGCTAAAATTATTGAGATAATCCAAAATCTAATAACTACAGTGGACTCGGGCCAACCTTTTTTCTCAAAATGATGATGTATGGGAGCCATTCTAAAAATTCTTTTTCCTGTAAGTTTAAATGAAATTACCTGAACCATTACAGAGACTGCTTCTAAAACGAAAAGACCTCCCGTTATTGCTAGAACAATCTCGTGTTTTGTTATAATACCTACAGCTCCTAGTGAACCACCTAAAGATAAAGAGCCTGTGTCTCCCATAAAAATTTTAGCTGGTGGAGCATTAAACCATAAAAACCCTAAGCAAGCTCCAATAATTGCTCCACAGAAAATTGCAACTTCACCTGTACCTTCAATATAAGGAATTTGTAAATAATTTGAAAAAACAACATTTCCAGTTACATAGCTTATAAATGCAAAACAAGCTGCAACCAATATTACTGGTACTGTTGCTAAACCATCTAGACCATCTGTAAGATTTACAGCATTAGAAGAACCTATTATTACAAATACAGCAAAAGGTATAAAAAACCATCCAAGATTAATTATTAAATTTTTAAAAAAAGGAAAATATAAATTATTTAAATCTTGATAATCGTTCAAATAGACAAACAAACTTACTCCTAATAACGCTAATATAATCTGTGCGATTATTTTAAACTTTGATGAAATACCAGAGGAATTACTTTGCTTAATTTTTTTATAATCATCAAATGCACCAAGTAATCCAAATGAAATAGCAATGTATAAACAAAATAAAATATTATTATTTGATAAATCTGCCCATAAAATAACTGAAATTATTAGGCCAAATAAAATAATAATTCCACCCATTGTTGGAGTTCCAATTTTTTTAACTATGTGATCTTCAGGTCCATCATCTCTAATGGGATTAAAAATTTTTTGATTTGAAAAAAATTTTATAAAAGGACCACCAATTAACAAAACTATTACTAATGACGTAAAAAAGGATAAACCAGTTCTGAAAGTTAAATATTTGAAGACGTTTAAAAATCCGAAATTATCAACAAAATTTAATAGAAACTGGTATATCATTTAATTTAAACCTTTTATTTCATTAACTATCTTATTGAAACCTGTCGCAAGTGAGGCTTTAATCATTAAATAATCATTATTTTTAATATCATTTCTAATCAAATCATCGATCTCAGAATTGTTATTTAATATTTTACCTTTTTTACTATTCGATATTTTTTTAAATATCAAAGAAGCCATTTTTCCTTTTACAAAAACCTTATCTATTTTAGTTTGATTTATTAATGGAGCAATAGATTCATGAAGTTTTTTAGAATAACTACCAAGCTCCAACATATCTCCAAGCAACAAATATTTTTTAGAATTTTTTGATTTTATTTTATCGAAATTTTTAATAGCAGAACTTAATGATAGTGGATTTGAGTTATAACTTTGATCAATTAAATTTATTTTTTTATTATTTATTTTTATTAATGAATGATCCCCTCTTCCATCAGGAATTTTGAAATTTAAAAAAATATTTTGATTTAAATTAAATATATTTAAATTATCACTGATAACAGCTAATGCAGATAGAATATTATAAATATTATTTTGATAGTCATCACTGATTATAAAATGTTTAGTTTTATTCATAAATCTAATTTTAATTTTAAAATTTTTTCCAAACGATTTAATATCTATTAACTTAACATCTGCTCTTTTACTTTTGATACCAAATGAAATTAATTTAAGATTTTTCTTTTTAGAAATTTGCCTATGAAGTTTAAAAAATTTATCATCTGCATTTAAGATAATAGAACCATTTAATTTAATATTATTAATAATCTCTGATTTTGCTAAGGCAATCTCTTTAATATTTTTAAAATTTTTTGCATGTGCATAATTTATATTTGTAATAACACCAACATTTGGCTCAATTATTTTTGTTAGATAATCAATTTCACCTTTTTTGTCCATTCCTACTTCTAAAACTCCATATTGATCATTTTCTTTAATATTAAGAAGACTTAAAGGAACTCCAAATTTATTGTTATAAGACTTTGGTGATATACTTGTAATTGAAATTTTTCCCAAAACACTTCCCAATAATTCTTTGAGTGTAGTCTTTCCACAACTACCCGTGATAGCTATAATGTTAGTGCTTATATTTTTTCTGTATACTTTTGAAACATTTGTTAAAAATTTTAAGGTGTTTTTAACTTTTATCTGACGTTTATCATCTAGATTATTTTGAATTTTATTTACAATTGCTAATGATGCTTTTTTCTTAAATGACTGTGAAACAAATTTATTTCCATCATTTACTTTTCCTTTAATAGCAAAAAAAACATCGTTTTTTCGTACTTCATTAGAATTAATACTCACATTATTTATAGAAATAGACTTCGGTAATTTTTGAGTGTTAGAAAGTTCTGTGATTATATTTATTTTTAATTGATCAGACAAATTTTCGTTTTTCAATTTGATTTCGGTTAGAATTTTTATTCTATCGGAAAATTTGATTTTCTTTTTTCCAATTTCCTGTGTGTTTTCGTGCCCTTTTCCTGCGACTAATAAAATATCTCCACTTTTTAAATTTTTAATAGCTTCTGATATTGCTTTTCCTCTATTAGAAATTTCTGTAATTTTCTTAGCATTGATACCTTTTTTAATATCTTTTCTTATATTCACTGGGTTTTCATAACGAGGGTTATCATCTGTTAGATAGATATTATCTGCATAAATACTGGCTATTTTACCCATTTTCATCCTTTTGTTTTGGTCTCTATTCCCCCCACAACCAAATAAAAGGTTTAACTTTTTATCGGGAAATTGCTCCTTAATATTTAAAAGACAAACTTTTAAAGCATCAGGAGTATGTGCATAATCAAGAATAACAATTGAATTATTTTTAATTTTTCCAATTTTTTCTAGTCTACCTTCAACTGGCTTTAATTTTGGTAAGACTTTTAAAATATTTTCAAAATTTAAATTACTTTTTTGTGCTGCAATTGCAGCCATCAAAATATTCTTGATTTGAATTTTACCTATTAAATTTAAATTAATTTCCTTAATTAAATTTTTATGTTTAAATTTGATTAGTTGATTTTCATTATCATATCTGTGAGATAATATTTCAAAGTTACTTTTCTTTTCATTTATTGCTGATAATTTTAATTTTTTCTTTAAAGAGATTTTCTTGATTATTTTATATTGAGGTATATTTTTATCTGTAATTATATTTCCTTTTTTTTCTATTAAATTCTCAAATAAATAAAGTTTTGCTTTTAAATAATTTTTTAAATTTTTGTGAAAATCAAGATGATCTTGTGATAAATTTGTAAAAATTCCAGATTTAAAGTTTAATCCATCTAATCTATATTGTGTTAATCCATGACTAGAAGCTTCCATGATAACATTATCAACTTTTTCTTTTTTTAATTTTTGTAAGATCTGACCTAATCTAATAGGATCAGTTGTTGTATTAAATAAATTTAAATTTATATTTTTTGATTTAACCCCTAGTGTTCCAATTGAAGCAACCTTTTTTTTATTTAATTTCATTATTTGAAAATAAAATTCAGCAACTGAAGATTTTCCATTAGTTCCTGTAACAGCTACTAAATTTTTTGGTATTTTGTTGTAAATTTTAAATGAGACTTCTGCTAATAATTTTCTTATATTTTTTGTTCTTATAAACAAAATTCCATCACGAAAATTTTTAATTTTTTGTTCTGTTACAATTATTTTAGAACCTTTTTCTATAGCTTTAGAAATGAATTTATTTCCATCGATATCATTTCCTTTAATTGCAAAAAAAATATTATTTTTTTTTAATGATCTAGTATTAAAAGAAATGCCTGAAAAAAATAATTTTTTATAATTTTTGTGGATCCCGTCAAAATAATTTCCAAGTAACATCACTATTTAACCTGTATATATTTTGTGGCTAAAATAGGCCCAATTTTATCAATTACTTTGCCTGCTACCTCTACTGATGTCCACCCAGCTGTATTATAAAGTGTTCCCTTCCATCCACCTTTTCTATGCCTATACTTATAATAGTAATCTTTTGATTTTTTGGGTGTATCTAACATCACAACAAATACAAATTGTGGATTTGATGTTGGAAATACCGAACTAAAAGTATTTATTTTTGCCTCTGAATATTTTCCTCCGTCTGGTTGATCGGCTGTACCTGTTTTGCCTCCAATTTCATAATTTTGAACATCTGCAAATCTAGCAGTACCCTCCTCTGTATTAACAATTTTTCTTAAAGCATTAACAACTTGTTCTGAAATTCCTTTAATAATTATTCTTTTGTCCTTATTTTTTGTATTATCTTCCTTAAAAACCAATGTTGGTTTTACATCGTAGCCACCATTAGACAAAATAGCATATCCTTTGGCTAGTTGAAGAATGGTTGTTGCTACTCCATGACCAAAAGAGGCTGTTGCCAATCTACATTTTCCAAAATCATAATCAATTTGAGGTGCTACTTCTTCAATGTCAAAATTAATCTGAGTCAATACTCCAATATCCTCTAAAAAAGATTTAAATTTTTCTGGGCCAACTTTTTGAGCAATTCGAACAGATCCTATGTTTCCAGATCTAACTAAAATTTGCTCAGCAGTTAAATCTGAAGGTATTTCATTATCATATTCTCCAATCCTGTATCGGTCACACTTAATTGATTTTGGTAAATCTAAAAATTCAGTTTCTGGTTCAATTAATTTCTCATTTAAAGCACTTGCAAAAGTAAAAACTTTAAAAACTGAACCAAGTTCATATGTTCCTTTTGTTACTCTATTAATAAAATTTACATCTGATATATTTTTTCTCTCATTTGGATTAAAATCAGGTAATGAAACTAAAGAGAGTATATTGCCATTATTAACATCCATTAAAATCGCTGCACTTCCTTTGCTTTTAAAAATTTCCTGATATTTTAATAATTCTTTTCTAATCAAAAATTGAATATCTTTATCAACAGTTAATTTAATTGGGTCTCTAGATGATCTAAGATTTTCATTTAAAGATTTTTCCAACCCGGAAATACCATTATTATCATTATCTATTTGTCCTAAAATATGACTAAAAAGATTTTTCTGAGGATACATTCTAAGCACTTTTTCCTCAGGGATAAGAGATTTGTCTCCCAACTTCATAAGTTGTTCATATTTTTCCTCAGAAATTTTTTTTTCTAAATAAAAAAACTTTTTCTTTTCTATTTTTTTTTCAATTTCATTAAAATCTTTGTCTGGGAAAATAATTTTTAGACTTAACAGTAATTTTTCTTTATTAATTATGTCTGAAGTTTTGAGACCAACATCAATAGACTTAACCGTTTTTGCTAAATAATTTCCATTAATATCTAAAATATCTGCTCTATAAAGATCACTACTGAAAGCAAGTGTGTTGTTTGTATTTTCAATTATTGTCTCTCGAGACCCTAAATGAATTAAATGTATTGTGTATATTGAATAAATAACAAAAAAGACAAAAAAAATAAAAGCAACTCGATTAAATTGAATATTTAATCCAGTATTGTTTTTTTTATAAACAAAATCATTTTTGTGATCTTCAATTGTTAATCTTTCTTTAAAATTGCTCATTTTTCCGTAGTTATTTTATAATTCTCCAATTTATTTACATTATCTGAAATATTATAAATTTTAATGTCTTCTATTTTTTTTTGAACTAATTGATCTTCAAAATATAAAGATTGATATTCCAATAATTTTTCAGCAGAACTTAGATAATCATATTCCAACTGAATATTTTCTAAATCTGATTTTAAAAGTCTTACGCTTTCTTTATAAGCAAATATTTTATCTTCAATTTTTTTTGTAGTATTTTTGATAATTGCTGTAGTTAAAACTAAAATTATAATTGTTAATGCTAGTAATAATTTTTTCAAAGTTTATCTCCAAACTTTTCAATTTCTAAAAAATTTTTAAATTTTTCCTCTATATCTGTGTCAAAATTAAAGAAATCACTTTTCTTTATTGCATATCTGAGTTTTGCAGATCTCGAAGGTGGGTTTTCTTTTATCTCAAGTTCAGATGGAACAATTGGTTTTTTTTGACTTAAATTAAAAAGAGTTTCTTTTTGTTCAGTTTGAGGTGTGTATCTTGAAATACTTTTATTTTGAGAAAGGCTTTTTAAAAAATATTTTACAATTTTATCTTCCAAAGAGTGAAACGTAACAACTGCTAAAACACCTCCCTTTTTTAGTACTTTTGTAGCATTTATCAGTCCAAAAATTAATTCACTAATTTCTTTATTTACAAAAATTCTAAGAGCTTGAAAAACTTTAGTTGAATTATGTACTTTAAAATTTTTTCTTATTTTTGATTTATCAACAATTTTAATTAAACCCTGTGTATCAATTTTCTTATTTAATCTTTCTTTTACAATATTTTTAGAAATATATTTTGCATCTTTTTCATCTCCAAAGTATTTAAAAATTTTCTCCAACTCTTTTGCATCAAGTTTATTTATAGCGTCAGCAGCTGAATAGTTGTTTAAACCCAATTGCATATTTAAATCTGACATTGAGTTGAACGATAATCCTTTTTTTGGATCTTTCATTTGTGTTAATGAATATCCGAGATCAAAAATAACACCTTTTATAATTTCGTTTTTAATTTTTAAATTTGTTAATTGACTAAATTTTAAATTTTTGAAAATAAATCTATCTTTAAAATTTTCTAAAATTGAGTTTGCAGCTTTTTGACTTTCAATATCCCTATCAAGCCCTATTACTTTTGTATTTTCAAACTCTAATATTTTTTTTGAATATCCACCTTGACCAAATGTACAGTCTATAAATGTGCCACCATGTTGAGGGGTGATAACGCTAATAATTTCTTCTAGCAGTACGGGATAATGTTTTTGTACATCCGGTACTATGGTGGCTTCCATTTATTTCTTTGAAGACCATTAATTTTTTTGTCTTCTTAGGAAAGCAGGAATTTCAAGATCGTCTTCATCTTCTTGATCCTCTGAATTTAGCAAATCTGAAGGTGAAGAGTTTTCACTTTCTGAGCTAAATAAATCTGGTGAATCTGAATCTACACCAAACTCCTTGAGATCATTTGATGGCTCTTCTTGAACATTTTCATCATGATTTTTTTCTTCAAATGTTTCTACTGCTTCTTGAGTAAACGATTTTTCCATTTCATTTACAGTGCTGTCTTCGACAATGTTTTCAGATACTACACTGTTTTCTGAGGCGAAATTTTCGTTCATTATATTATTTTCTACACTTACTTGTTCTTGTTCTTGAACCATCTCATTCTCAACCTTAAGAGCGTTAGCACCATGAGTAATTGGGCTTGATGAGTTTGAAAAATTAAATGCTGGAGAACCCATATTTGAAAAATCAGAGTAACCTGGATTACGATTTTGTATTCTGTGCACCATATTTACTACTGATTTAGATTCAGGTTGTTGTCCATCTAGTGAAGTTGCAACAATTGAAACTCTCATTTTTCCGTCTAAGTCAGCATCTGTTATTGCTCCTATAATTAACTCAGCTTCTGGATCAACTTCTGCTCTTACTTTGTTAACTGCTTCATCAACTTCAAAAAGTTTTAAGTCTTTACCACCAGTAATATTTACTAGTAACCCTTTAGCACCCTTTAAAGTATAATCATCAATTAATGGATTACTAATCGCCATCTCTGCAGCTTTAAGTGCTCTACCTTCACCTTCAGCTTCTCCAGTTCCCATCATTGCTTTGCCCATTGAAGCCATTACAGTTTCAACATCTGCAAAATCTAAATTAATTAATCCAGGTCTTACCATTAAATCTGTAATACTCTGAACTCCATGCATCAAAACATTATTTGAAAGATTAAAAGACTCTTCAAAAGTTGTTTGTTCATTTGCAATTTTAAATAGGTTTTGGTTTGGAATTACAATAATAGTATCCACATGTTTTCTTAATTCTTCCAATCCTTGTTGTGCTCTCCGCATTCTAGAGGGGCCTTCATATAAAAATGGAAGAGTCACAACACCTACAGTTAATATATTTAATTCTTTAGCAGCTCTAGCGATGACATGAGCAGCACCAGTGCCCGTTCCACCACCCATACCAGCTGCAATGAAAACCATATTTGCACCTTGAAGTGTATTTACAATTTCATTTAAAGATTCATCGGCAGCCGCTTGTCCTATATCTAATTTTGCACCTGCACCTAAACCCTTCGTTAAATTTAAACCAATTTGAATTCTAGTTTTTGCTTTGCTTAACTTTAAATCTTGAGCATCTGTATTTACAGCAATAAACTCTACTCCCTGAAGTTTATTATCAATCATTTCATTTATTGCGTTTCCTCCAGCTCCACCTACTCCTAAAACTAAAAGTCGTGGCTGAAGTTCTTTTATCTCTGGTGCTTTAAAGTTAATTGTCATCTTATTTCCCCTCGTTGTTGTTTAAATGTTTTTCCCATTTAAGACTTGCTCGATTTAAATTTGCTTTTTTTCTTGCTGATGTCTTAAATTTTTCAAAAGCTGCTGGTTCCCAAATTTGAAAAGTTTGACCTTGACCAACAAACAACATGCTTTTTTTAATTTTTGCATGTTTTAATAATTTTGATGAAAGAGAAATTCTACCTTCACTATCAAACTGTAAATTAGTGCTTTCGGCTAATATTGATGTTGCAAAATAATCTCTTTTTTCCTCAAAAGGATTTAAAGAGTCTATCGCAGAGGAAATTTTTTCAATTCTGTCTTGAGAGCATGCTTCTATCGAGGAATTATTGAAAGATGGATAACAAATTACTCCATTATAACCTAAATTGGACAAGTGAGATCTGAAGCTAGCAGGCACAGATACTCTCCCCTTTTTGTCTAATTTGTTCTCGTAAGTAGATAAAAACATAAATTTTTAATTTTATAAATTCCATAAATGGGAATATATGGGAATATATGGGTATTTAAAAAGATAGTCAAATGCTGATTCTCTGCTTAATTAAAGTCATTTTAAGAGGAAAATTCTAAGTAATGATTTGAAATTGATGAGTTCTTACGTTTATTTAGTTGCTGAAATAAAAAGGAAACTTATTCGAGCTCTGTTTAAATATATACTTCTAGCTATAAAAATAATTTTATAGATATTTAATTTTTTTGTTCTTTTCAAATGTGAGTTGCCAGATAAACTATAAGCCGGGTTCTGTCATTTAAACCTATCATTTGTCTAGGCTTAAGATCACTCTTAAGCTCAAGCAACTAACCCTGATGACTAGCCAAGGACGGCTTTTAGTTTTGCAACAATGTCATCTCTACTTAGTTTTGCTCCCAGTGGGGTTTTCCAGCGTTCATTGTTACCAAAAGAACCGGTGTGCTCTTACCACACCTTTTCACCCTTGCCATGTTATGGCGGTTTATTTTCTGTGGCACTATCCCTAGGGTTTCCCCCGCCAGGCATTACCTGGCACTGTGTCCTTGTAGAGCCCGGACTTTCCTCTTTAAAATATTAAAGCGATAAGTCATTTATCTGGCAAGGTGAACTTATAATTAAACTTAAAAATTACAAGATAATTTAACTAAGCTTTTTTGTTAGGTTTTCACTAATTAATAAACATTCTTTATCAATTTTCCCATCTATCAATTCTTGTCTAAATCTTCGTTGAAATGCAACTGTTATATTTTTAATATATTTATTATTATTTATTTTCGAGTGCTTAGGATATCCAATTTTATGAAGATTATTTATAAATTTTATTTTTAATAGTTTGCTTAATTTTAATTTTCTATAAAGTTTAATTTCATTTGATCTTAACTCATGCCAAATACCTATCTTATTTTTTGATAAAAATTCCCACGGAAATTTTTCTCCTGGATCTTTTTTTCTGTCTGGTGCAATATCCGAATGACCTAGTATAGATTTTGGATTAATTTTATATTTTTTAATAATATATTTTGTTAATTTAATTACAGAATAAATTTGTTTTTTTGAAAATTTTTTATATTTAAACTCATGGCCAGGATTATTTATTTCAATTCCAATAGAATTTTTATTTAAAGATTTAAATTTTTTCCAATTAGAAACACCTGCATGCCAGGCAATATATGAGTCTGGCACCATTCTTAAAATTTCTCCATTATTTTTTATAAAGTAATGACAACTTACTTTGGATTTAATATCTAATAATTTATTAATAGCATTTTTCTCATTTTTCATTCCTGTATAATGAAAAATAATGAAATTAATTTCATCTAAACTTCTTTTTTTTGAATCAAAGTTAGGTGAATAATTTGGATTTATTTTCATGCTCAATTTGGGGTCTATTTTCACCAATTATTAAACACTTTATCGACATTTTTCTAATTTAAAAATTACTTTATTATAAAAATTTATATAATATAAGTTTGGCAATGCTTAAAAAAATATTAATAATCTCTGTTCTAGTTTTCCTACAAGGATTGAATGCCTATGCTGGATCAGATGGAGAAGCCGCTTTAAACAAAAAGAAAACTGAGCAAATAACAAAAACTAGAGACTGCTTTGAAAAGTTAAATAGAGTAACTTTTTCATTTAACCAAGGTCTTGATAAAACATTATTAAAACCTATTGCTGAAGGATATAGAAAACTACCAGAAGGAGTACAAACAGGTACAAGTAATGCAGTAAGAAATTTATCTAACTTAATAACAATACCAAATAATGTTTTACAAGGTGATGTTAAAACTGCATTTGTTAATACAGGTAGGTTGTTAGTAAACAGTACCATTGGAATTTTAGGAGTAGTGGATGTTGCTAATAAAATAGGATTTCCAAGATATGAAAGAGAAGATTACGGCCAAACGTTAGGTAAATGGGGATTTGGACCTGGTTGTTACCTTGTTCTTCCGGTTCTAGGGCCATCTACAGTCAGGGACACTACAGGATCATTTGTAAATGTGTTAGGTGGAGACCCTTGGTATAACGTTTCTAGTCATGGCAATAATGAATTTTTAAGTGAAGGAGTTTATTTGGCATCAAAAGGTATAAGTGGTATCGAGTTTAGGGCAAACAATATAGAGTCACTTGAAAACCTTGAAAAAAATTCAATAGATTTTTATGCTTCTATAAGAAGTTTATATTTACAAGACAGAGAAAATAAAATTAAAAACCTTCAAAGAGGAAACTTAGAAATAATCTTTGAAGATGATAATGGCTGGGAAGAAATCGAAAACAAATAACAAATTATTCCAATAAAATGAAAAAAATATTTATATTATTGGTCCTGTTTAGTCTTAACTTAACAAATAGTTTTTCAATAGAAGCTGACGTTTTTGTTCAGTCAACTGTAAATAGGGCCGCTGAAACTCTAAGTGGTGGTCTAACAAAAGAGGAAAGGATGGATGAATTGAAATCAATAGCTTTAGATACGGTTGATATAAGAGGTATAGGCTTCTATTCACTTGGAGCACATAGAAAAAGTGCATCAGATGAACAAAAAAAAGAATATGAAAAAGTATTTACTGAATATTTTTTACAAAGTTTCTCAAGCAGATTAGCGGAATATTCTAATCCAATTATAAACGTAGACTCAAAGAAAAAAATAAATGAAAATTATACTATAGTCTCAAGTACTCTCGCTGCAACTGATAAGAGACCGGCTGTCAAAATAGATTGGAGAATTTATACAAAAAATAAGGAACAACCACTTATCAGAGACCTTATTATTGAAGGATTAAGTTTAGCAAGAACTCAGAAGGAGGAATTTAATTCAATTATCCTTAGTGCTGACGGTGATATCAATGCATTGATTTCAAAATTAAGGAATTTTTCAAACAGCTAATAAATTTTGAATATTTCAACTAAATCTGTACTTTTAATTTCAGCCTTAACTTCTTCATTTTTTTTAATCTATTCATCATACAAAGGGACAATTTTATACTTTGTTAACGAAGCATTAGAAGATACTTTTGTGGGTGGAAGTACATCTGATATTTCAATTTACCTGTGGTTTACTATTTCTGGAATTTTAATACTCTTAACTCTCATGTTTCTTTTTTTTTTAAAAATAAAAGATTTAAAAAGTCAAAAGATAATTGTTAAGGGTTTAACAGTTTTTTGGATTACAATTTCAATATTTTTAATACTTATAAATTTATCAAATTTTTGGATTTCGTTGATTACTTTAACTGTTGGTGTTCTTTCATTTTTAGCTACAAAAAATCTCAAAAAAATAATAATTGCTGAATTAAATAAAAAAGGGTTAACGGATAAAGAAATACACCTTTTGCAGAAATTAGCAGGTATATCAAAAGATTAAGTATGGTGGGCCCGCCAGGACTCGAACCTGGGACCAATACATTATGAGTGTACTGCTCTAACCAACTGAGCTACAGGCCCAAAACAATAGTTAGTTATATCATTTTCATTAACTTATCAATTAAAGATAAGTGAATAATGGTGGGCCGTGTTGGTTACGCTCCAACTACCCCTGCAATGTCAATGCAGTACTCTACTATTGAGCTAACGGCCCAATCTAACTTTCTAAGAAACTTTTTAGTTGTTTAGATCTACTTGGGTGCTTTAATTTTCTAAGAGCCTTGGCCTCGATCTGCCTAATTCTTTCTCTTGTTACAGAAAACTGTAAACCTACTTCCTCTAAAGTGTGATCGGTATTCATACCTACACCAAATCTCATTCTTAATACTCTTTCCTCTCTTGGGGTTAAGGTAGATAGAATTTTTGTAGTCGCCTCTCCAAGGTTAGATTTAATTGCTTGCTCTAATGGAGCTAAAGCTTTTGTATCTTCTATAAAGTCTCCTAAACTACTATCTTCTTCGTCACCAACTGGTTTCTCAAGAGAAACTGGTTCTTTAGAAATTTTTAATACCTTTCTAACTTTGTCTAACGGCATTCTTAATTTTTGTGCCAACTCTTCTGGAGTAGCTTCTCTTCCAAACTCACTAAGTATTAATCTTTGAGTTCTGACAATTTTGTTTATAGTTTCAATCATATGAACAGGTATACGAATTGTTCTTGCTTGATCTGCAATTGATCTAGTAATTGCTTGTCTAATCCACCAAGTTGCATAAGTAGAAAATTTATATCCCCTTCTGTACTCAAACTTATCAACTGCTTTCATTAATCCAATGTTACCTTCTTGGATTAGATCTAAAAACTGTAATCCTCTATTTGTGTATTTTTTAGCTATTGAAATTACTAATCTAAGATTAGCTTCAACCATTTCCTTTTTGGCTATTCTTGATTCTTTTTCACCCTTTTGAACTCTACTTACTAATTTTTTGAAATCAGTTACTGAAATTCCTAATTTGTGACTTATTTCAATAAGTCTTTCTCTAATATTTTTAAATTCATCTTTATTTTTAGCAAAAAATTGTTTCCAAACTAAATTAGTATCTAAAAACTTTTTAAGATTAGGATTAATCTCGTTTCCTACATAAAACTTTATAAATTCGTTTCTTGGTATTTTTTGATCCATTGCAAGTCTTAAAAGATTTCCTTCTAAAGAAATTATTTTTTTATTCTCAACATAATGTTTTTGAACAAGTTCTTCTAAAACAGAAGGAGATAATTGAAGTGATTTAATATTTTCTAAAATATCATTTACAATTTTTTCATAGCCTTTTTCTTTCGCAGGTGTAAAATTCTGTGAATTTAAGACACAATCTAACTTTTCTTTCTGATACTTAATTAGTTTTGTATATTCTTTGGTTAATGTATTAACTGTTTTTAATACTTTAGGTTTAATTTCTGTTTCCATTGCAGCAAGAGTAGGATTGAAATCGTCATCTTCATCTGAAGAACCATCTTCTTTATCTGTTTCACCAGCATTTTTTTGTTTAGCACTTGGTCCTGTTGACTCATCTTCCATATAGTTTGTGTCGATATCTATAATTTCTCTAACTAATATTTCATCTTTTTGAAGTTTGTCATTCCACTCAAAGAATTGTTGTGCTGTTATTGGACTTTGTGATAATGCAATTAACATTACATCCTTTCCAGCCTCTATTCTTTTTGCAATTGCAATTTCACCTTCTCTTGAAAGTAACTCAACACCTCCCATTTCTCGAAGATACATTCTGATAGGGTCGTCACTTTTTTCGATTGTTTTGCCTTCTTCCTTATTTGAGTTTTCTTTTTTTCTTAGTACTTTAAAATCTGATTTTTTTTCAACTAATGAAATATTTTCATCTAAGATATGGATAAAAGCTTGAGCAAGATTTTCGTCTGACAAATTTCTTTTACCTAAAGATTTGCTTAATTCTTCGTAAGTTATAAAGCCTCTATGGGTTCCTCGACCCATTAGTCTAGCAAATGATTTTGTAATAATTCTTTCCACAGCGATAATGTTGAAAGTCCTATATAATGTCAAATCTGTAAAAATCCATTACAAATTTGTCCAGATTAATTGAGATTCTGCTTTTTTTTGAGCTCTTTTAGCTCATTAAATGTGCTCTCACTCATATCGACTGAGAACTTCGATTCTAACTCTTGAATTCTAAACTCAAGATCATAATTCATTAAATCTCGTGAAATATCTTCAAGCAATTCTATGATTTTCAGTTCATCTTCAGAATTGTTTTTTAAAATATATTTTATTGGTGCAAATTTATTTATTTTTTCAATTATCTGACTATCCAAATTTAAGTCCTGAACAGCTATTTGATTTTCAGATTTTAAAATTTCAATTATTTGATTAAAGATTTTTTTGTTAACTTCAGTAAATAATTTAATATTTTCAATTAAATGAATATTTGATTGCATTAAATTTAAATTATTAATTATCAAATAAATTAAGGAAAATTCTTTAAGCTCAACTCCAGATAAAGATTGGCTTTCGATAAAATACTTCTTGGTAGCATCTAAAGATTTGGTTGGTTTTTTATAAGATATTTTATTTTTTTGATTTGAATGAGGCGTTAATTCTGCAATTTTCTCTAAAAAATATTCTAATACATATTTTTTTATATAATCATCCTTAATAGTGTTTGCTACCTGTCTTAATCTTTTTTCAAAAATAGCCATGGAAGAAGGGTTATTTTCAGTTTGTTTTTTATAATGACTAAAAATAAATTGATGAATTGATAACTTAGATTGTTTTGTAAATTCTATGAAATTAGCTTTACCATTTTTATTTACATAACTATCAGGGTCTTCTTTATTTGGTAAAAATAGGAATGAAATTTGTTTTTCCGGTTTTAATTCTTTAATTGAATTTTCTGCAGCTCTTAATGCTGCTTTATAACCACTTTCATCACCATCGAAGCAAATAATGATATCATCAAAGAATTGATTAAGTATCAAAATCTGTTTGTCAGTTAGTGAGGTACCAAGATTTGCTACAGCATTATCAATTCCGTTTTTACTTAAACCAACAACATCCATATAGCCTTCAACTAAATAAATATGATCTACTTTGTTTGATAATTTTCTAGCTAAATCTAGATTATATAAGTTTGATCCTTTTTTAAAAAATAAAGTTTCTGGAGAGTTAATATATTTTGCAAGATAATCTAGGTTTTCAATAATTCTTCCACCTAAGGCAATTGGTTGTCCTGTTATGTTGTTAATCGGAAAAATTAATCTTCCTCTAAATCTTTCGACATAAATTTTCTTTTTTTCATCTAAATAAAACAATCCAGTTTCAACTAATGTTTGTTCACTATATTTATTTTTAAATTGCTCGAATATACTTGGATTTTTTTCCACATATCCAATTTTAAATTTTTTTACGTTTTCTTTACTTAAAGATCGATTTTTTAAATATTCTCTAGCATTTGAATGTTGTTCGTTTTTAATTAATTCATTATGGTAAAAATCAACATATTCATTAAAGATTGATTTATATTCATTCCACTTTTTTTCTCTTTCTTCATCTTTTTTTGAAAACAAATAAGGTTGCATGCCAGCTAGTTGCGCCAAATGCTTAACGGCTTCTCCGAACTTTAAATTTTGAGTTTTCATTATAAAATCAAAAATATTCCCATGTTCTGAGGTAGCAAAACAATGATAAAATTCTTTTTCATCATTAACTGTAAATGAAGGTGTTTTTTCATTTTTAAATGGAGATAAACCTACAAATTCTTTACCTCTTTTTTTTAATGAAACTGTTTTTGAAACAACAGTAGATACTTTCAACCGTGTCTTAATTTCATCTAAATACTCTTTGGGGTATTTCATTAACTATTCAATAATTCCTTAATTATTGATCCAGCTTTAGAAAAATCAATTTCATCAGAATGAGATTTCTTTAACTCACCCATTATTTTACCCATATCTTTAATCGAACTAGCACCTAATTTTGAGATTAATTCAGCGCATAATTTTTTTGTGTCCTCTTCACTCATTTGTTTAGGGAGAAAACTAGTTAAAATATCATATTCATTTTGTTCAACTTCTAACAGATCTGTTCTGTTATTTTTTTTATAAATCTCAATAGATTCGGCTCTTTGTTTAACCATTTTTTTAAGAAGCTTTTTAATATCTTCATCATCTGTATCTTTTTTGTTGGGTCCAGAACGATTTGCAATGTCTAAATCCTTAATAGAAGATAAAATTAACCTGTAGGTTGATATTTTATTTTTATCTTTTGATTTTAGAGCATTTTTATATTCGTTTTCGATAGTGTTCTTTAATGACATAATTTTTTTAATCTACTTCAAAGAAAAAATTCTTCAAAAGAAAAATTGTTTTTTTACAATTTTATAATACATCTCTGTTGCGATAATAAAGCAATTATTGTATTAACCTTTAACTCATGAGTTGTAATTGATCAAAAATTCAAAAAAAATAAACTCAAAAAATAATCATCAAATTAATACAGGCGTTTTAGTTCTTGAAAATAAGAAAGTATTTAAAGGAATTGGTATTGGCTACGAGGGTGAGGCAACTGGAGAAGTATGTTTTAATACTTCTTTAACTGGCTACCAGGAAATAATCTCAGATCCATCCTATGCTGGTCAAATTATCAATTTTACGTTTCCACACATTGGAAATGTAGGTACCAACAGGGAAGATGTAGAGTCTGACAAAATATGGACTAGAGGAGTAATTTTTAATTCAGAAATTACTGATCCATCAAACTATAGAGCTTTTTTACATTTAGATGCATGGCTTAAGAAAAACAAAATTGTTGGTCTCACTGGTCTAGATACTAGAAGTTTAACTAATTTTATCAGAGATAAAGGAGCACCAAAAGGAACAATTGCTTTCTCAAAAAAACAAAAATTTAACATAAGCAAACTTACAAATACTACTTTAAAATGGAGTGGGTTAAAAAATCTAGATCTTGCTAAAGAAGTATCAACTCCAAAAAATTACATTTGGAAGGGTTTTAAAACTTGGAAAAAGAAAGATGGATTTGTCAAAAATAAAAAAAATCAATTTCATGTTGTTGCAATAGATTATGGAATTAAAAAAAATATTTTAAGATATTTTTCTGATTTCAATTGCAAAGTAACAGTAGTAAATTGCAAAACATCTTCTGAAAAAATTTTAAGTCTTAAACCAAATGGAATATTTTTATCAAACGGTCCTGGAGATCCGGCTGCTACAGGAAAGTATGCGATAAATATAATTAAAAATCTTATTAAAAAAAACATTCCAATATTTGGTATTTGTTTAGGTCACCAGATTCTCGCTCTAGCACTTGGTGGTAAAACAAAAAAAATGAAGTTAGGTCATAGAGGTGCAAATCATCCTGTAAAAAATTTAATTCATGACAATGTAGAGGTCACTAGTCAAAACCATGGCTTTGAAGTTGTAAAAGAAACTTTACCGAAAAATATTGAAGTAACTCATAAATCATTATTTGATAATAGTATTGAGGGTATTAAGTTAAAAAATAAACCTGTATTTTCAGTTCAATATCACCCCGAGTCTAACCCTGGACCACAAGATAGTGTCTATTTATTTAAAGAATTTATTAACAATATGAAAAAAAATGCCAAAAAGAAAAGATCTTAAAAAAATATTAGTAGTAGGTGCTGGTCCAATTATTATTGGCCAAGCATGCGAGTTTGATTATTCAGGAACTCAAGCTTGTAAAGCTTTAAAAGATGAAGGTTATAAAGTTGTATTAATTAATTCTAACCCTGCAACAATCATGACTGATCCTGATGTTGCAGATAAAACTTACATAGAACCCATCACATTAGAGGTTCTAGAAAAAATTCTTATAAAAGAAAAACCAGATGCAATTCTTCCAACTATGGGAGGCCAAACTGCTCTTAATCTTGCAATGGAGGCAGAGAAAAAAGGGATATTAAAAAAATACAAAATAGAGCTTATTGGTGCAAATTCTAAAGCAATTTCTAATGCTGAAGATCGAAAGAAATTTAGAAAAAATATGATTGATATTGGTTTAGATTTACCAAAATCTGAAATTGTTAATAATATCAATCAAGCTTCTAAAGTTCTAAACAAAATTGGTTTGCCTGCAATCATTAGACCTGCATTTACTCTAGGTGGTCTAGGTGGTGGAATAGCAAAGAATAAAAAAGAATATCTTAAAATTATAAAAAACGGATTACACGAGTCACCAGTTAGCCAAGTTCTTGTAGAAGAGTGTTTAGAGGGTTGGAAAGAATTTGAGATGGAAGTTGTAAGAGATAAAAAAGACAACTGTATCATCATTTGCTCAATAGAAAATATTGATCCAATGGGAATACATACAGGAGACTCAGTAACTGTAGCTCCAGCTTTAACTCTTACTGATAAAGAATATCAAGTTATGAGAAATGCCTCTATTGCATGTTTAAGAAAAATTGGAGTTGAGACAGGTGGGTCTAATGTTCAATTTGCAATCAATCCAAAAAATGGACGAATGGTTGTTATTGAAATGAATCCAAGAGTATCTAGATCATCAGCACTTGCATCTAAAGCAACTGGGTTTCCAATTGCAAAAGTAGCAGCTAAGCTCGCAGTTGGGTATACTTTAGATGAACTTAAAAATGAAATTACAAAAGTAACACCTGCTTCTTTTGAACCAAGTATTGATTATGTGGTAACTAAAATACCAAGATTTACGTTTGAAAAATTTTCTACCTCGCCGGCAACTTTAGGTACTTCAATGAAATCTGTTGGTGAAGCAATGGCTATAGGAAGAAATTTCAAAGAATCTGTTCAAAAAGCATTGGTATCTTTAGAGACTGGTTTTTCTGGTTTAGACCCAATATTTAATCTGAATAAAAAACAAATCGAAAAAAAACTTAAAGAGCATATTCCAAATAAAATGCTTCTTGTTGCCGAGGCCTTTAGAAAAAAAATCAATTTAAAAAGAATTTACAGTTTATCTAAAATTGACTCATGGTTTTTAAGGCAGATAAAAGAAATTGTTGACAATGAATTAATTATTAAAAAAAGAGGTCTTCCAAAAAATTATAATGAATTTAATAGAATTAAATCTATTGGATTTTCAGACAAAAAATTAGCTGAACTTACTAATTCCTCAGAAGATAAGGTAAGAAGAAAACGGACAGCTCTAAAAGTGCTACCTGTATACAAAAAAGTGGATACCTGTGCTGCAGAATTTAAATCTTTTACTCCTTACATGTATTCAACTTATCAAAGAAATTTCTCAATAAATTCTGAGTGTGAAGCGGAACCATCAAATAGAAAAAAAATAATAATTCTGGGAGGTGGCCCTAACAGAATAGGCCAAGGAATTGAGTTTGATTATTGCTGTTGTCAGGCAAGTTTTTCATTGAAAGATGCAGGTTTTGAAACCATCATGGTTAATTGCAACCCTGAAACTGTATCTACTGATTACGATACAAGTGATCGCTTATATTTTGAACCTTTGAAAGAAGAATATGTATTTAACATTATAAAAAAAGAACAAGAAAAAGGAAATCTAATAGGTATTATCGCTCAGTTTGGAGGGCAAACTCCAATTAAACTTGCTAAATTTTTAAATGATAACAAGCTTCCAATTTTAGGAACACAATATAACTCAATAGATTTAGCAGAGGATAGAGATCAATTTAGAAATTTATTAATTAAATTAAATTTAAAACAAGCTGATAGTGGGATTGCAAAAACATTTAAAGAAGCAATCAAAATATCAGAGAAAATTGGTTTACCACTAATGGTTAGGCCCTCATATGTTCTAGGAGGAAGAGCAATGGAAATTGTTCATGAAAAAAGTCAATTGAAAAACTTTGTTGAAGAAGCATTTAAAGCTGCTGAAGATAATCCTATTCTAATAGATAAATTTCTAGATCATGCAATGGAAGTTGATGTGGATGCTATTTCTGATGGAAAGGATGTTTATGTAGCAGGTATCATGCAACATATTGAAGAAGCAGGAATTCATTCAGGGGACTCAGCATGTAGTTTGCCGCCAGTATCTATTAAACCATATCTAATTAAAGAAATTGAAAATCAAACAAAGAAACTAGCTCTAGCTTTAAAAGTAAAAGGTTTTATGAATATTCAATATGCAATCAAGAAAGATGAGATTTATATTATTGAAGTAAATCCACGTGCTAGCAGAACTGTACCCTTTGTATCAAAAGCAAAAGGAATTCCACTTGCAAAAATAGCATCAAGAATAATGGCAGGTGAAAAACTTTCTAAATTTAATCTTAAAGATAAATCAAAAGGAATGTATGCTGTAAAAGAGGCTGTATTTCCTTTTAATAAGTTTCCTAATAGTGATTTACTTTTAGGCCCTGAAATGAAGTCTACAGGCGAAGTGATGGGATTTGATAAAGATTTTGGAATGGCTTTTGCTAAAAGTCAGATTGCTGCAGGCAACTCACTTCCAAAAGAGGGTCTTGCATTTATATCTTTAAAAGATTCTCATAAAGATGAGGGTATTGATTTAGCAAGACAGCTAATAAAGCTTAACTTCAAATTATGTGCAACAAAAGGTACTGCTGAATATATTCAAAATCATGGAATGAAATGTAAAATTATTAACAAAGTGAGCAGTGGCAGCCCTCACATTGTAGATGTTTTAAATTCAAATAAAATTGCACTTGTAATTAATACTGGTGGTGGAAACAGTGAGCACAGATTAAATGATGCTATAGCGCTTCGAAGAGCAACTCTTAAAAATAAAGTTCCATATTGCACAAACATGTCTACTGCTCTAGCGTGTTTGGAAGCAATTAAATCTTTGAAAACTAAGAAGCTAGAAGTTCAAGCTATTCAATAAATATCTATATAAAAATTATATATTAAGCATAGATAATAATATAAATTTTATTTTAAAAAAAACCCAATTTGGGTAAAAGATCACTTCATGCATTTACAAAATTATAAAATAATAGAAGATTTAGTTGCTTCAATATATACAAAAGATATATCAGACTTTGGTGACAGATCTTATTACCCTCAAATATTAAAATTGGTAAGCAGAATTAATTTAAAAAATTTTACAAACGAAAATCTAATTTGTGAAAATGAGGTTTTTTGCTCTACTTCAAATGGAGCAAGTATTAATTTAATTTCAAGAAGTCTTGGGCTTCCAAGGGAAACAGTTAGAAGAAAAGTTTCAGAATTAATCAAATTAAATTGGTTAATTAGAGACAATTCAAAAATTTATGTTTCTCAAGAATGGAGAAAAAAAAATTTAGAAAACAATGAGATTATTCTCAAAGAATTAATTGAGCTTTCTACTAAAATTTAAACTATGAATAATATTCAACATATAATTTTAAAAAATAAAAAAATAAATGATGTGGTGGTACCTAAAGCTTATTTAGAGAAAAATGAATATAACGCTAAATTAAGCTATGAAGAAATGATGAACAAGATTAATGGGAAAGAGAAGAAGAAGAAGAAACTAATCTATTTTGTATCCACTGTTTCTGCAATTGCATTAATTGCTGCTAGCTATTCTTAGCCTTAATTATTTAAATTAAATTCAATATTTACTATCAGCAACAAGATTTAAGTTTAATGATTTTGTTGACTACGTGTTTACTCTGATTATATTCAAATCATGAGTTATCCAGAAAAAACTGAAAATGATGTTCTGATAATAACAGTCAGTGGTGAAATAGATCTAGAAAATTCTGGAAATTTAAGACAACAAGTACACGGAGCTTTAGATGACAATAAAGCTGTATCAGTTGATATGAGCGCTGTAAATTACATTGATAGTTCAGGAATTGCAGTATTGATTGAAAGCAAACAAAGAGCTGGTGAAGGAAGTAAAGAATTTAAAATAGTTAAACCTAGCGAAGCTGTAGTTTCAGTTTTAAAACTTGCAAAATTGACAAGTTTTTTTGATATCGAAAATTAATCTTAAAAATATTTAAAAGTTTGAAGCTCTCTATTATTAATCGTAATCTGCGTCAGTATCAATAGCGTCGGCACCTGTATGCCATGCACCATGATCTGATAAGTTCCAACCACAGTCTGCTTGGCCATCTGCAGCACTACTTGAAAAATATTTTCCGCCAATTGATTTATGTGAATAGTCCCCTGTATCTCTATGAATGATCACTCTAAATCTAGCTTTTGCCATCGGACAACCACCACCTGAACCATATCCTCCTGTAGATTTATAACAGAACATTTGAATTTGACCTCGTTTATGATTACCCCAAGCTTCATTATCAATTGTAATACTTGTTTTATTGGGTTTCCATGGGTTCTTAAATTTAGAATTATCTGTTCCACCACCTAAGAAATAATTTTTCATTGAAATTAAGAATTGTTTACAAGTGGTGTCAGAATTAACCATGTCACCTGTTAAATTACCACCATCATCATATTCAGGAGTTGCACTTCCAAGGTCATTTTGGATTATGATAGTTTCTGTGTCCATATATTTTGTAATTGTTGTATAGTTTTGCTCTAATACTTTTAATCTAGTTGAATCTACATAACTTTGATAGCCAACAACGCCGACACCTGCTAACACACCAATAATTGCGACCACAACTAAAAGTTCAACCAGAGAGAAACCTTCTTGGATTTTCATTTTAAAATTAATTTGACTCATAATTTTTATTTTAAGATTTTATTTACAACACCACAGATAAAGTCAATTTCTTTATTTTTTAAAGTTAAACCAGAAGGTAAATAAAACCCATATTTACTCAAATATTCTGAATTTTTAAAATTTTTTGATTTACTTAAATTAAGACCCTTTAAAATTTTTTGTTTATGCATTGGCCAAAAAAATGGTCGTGTCCCAATTCCATATTCACTTAATTTATTAGCAATTTTTTGTGAATCAATCTTTAAAGATTTATTTATAATCAATAAGCCAATAACCCAATAAATATTTTTTGAATAAGCATTTTTAGGTTTTGGAATATAGATATTTTTATTTTTAGATAAATTTAGATAAAATCTCTTTCCATTTGAGTGACGTATTTTAATTATTTGATTAATTCTTTTTAATTGATTCAAACCTAGAGTTGCCTGAATGTTGGACATTCTATAATTCCAACCAATTTCATCATGATTAAATCTATCTTTTTTTCCAAATGCTAGGTTCCTTAAACTCTTCATTTTTTCAGTTAAATTTGAGTTATTGGTAGTTATCATTCCACCCTCCCCCGTAGTAATTTGCTTATTTGCATAAAAACTGAAAGTGCTAATATCTCCAAAACTGCCACACTTTTTATTAAATATTTTTTGACCTAAAACTTCTGCAGCATCTTCGATTAAGATTATATTTTTTTTTTCACAAATTTTTTTGAGTATATCAATTCTAAAAGGGAAATTATAAATATGGGTTGCAATTATTGCTTTCGTTTTTTTTGTTATTGATTTGATTGTTTTATCTAAATTCATATTCCAATCATATAAATCACAATCTATAAATTTAATCTTTAACCCCTCTTTTATCACAGCTAATGTGCTTGAAATTATTGTAAAGTTCGGAGCAATAACCTCATCTCCCTTTTTCAAATTCAATGATTTAATAGCTACTTCTAATGCCGCTGTACCACTTGAAACAGCAATTGCATTTTTATGACCAATATATTTAGCAAACTTTTTTTCAAACAATTTGACATTGGGGCCTTCTGAAGAAATCCAACCACTCTTCATAACTTTACTAACTGACAAAACATCAGAATTTGTAATCAACGGTTCGTTTACTGGGATGAATTTTTTCAAAGTTTTTTTAATCTAATTTTATCTTGATCGCCTAAAAATGGACCTTGTTTTATTTCAAGCATTTCTACTTTTTCTAAAACCTTAAAACCATGACCTCCTGAAATAAGTAAAATCATGTCTTTTTTATTTAAAATCAAACTTTTGGCTCTACTTTTGTTTTTATTATAAAAATAAACTTTCAGTTTACCTGAATATATAATTAACAATTCAGACATATGCTTAATTGTTTTTTTTCTATTAATATGAAAATGAGGGTTAATCACATGATTTTTTGGATGATTCATTAAACCAATCTGGAAATTTTCTAATTTTGGAGTGAAAAATTCAATTCCTTTAAATTTTTTCTTTTTATACTTAAATACCTTAGCAACAGGTTCTCTACCAATTTTTATATTTTGAATTTTAAAATACATTTATTTTTTATTTATTTAATGAACACCTTAATATTGAAATAAGATAGTATAAACCATTAGTTAAAAATTTTAAAATACTTGGTGCTGATTTACTGTTTAATTCAGTATTTTTTTCTTGAATAAATGGAACTTCTTTTATTATTTTATTATTTTTTTTTATCTCAAAAATAAAATCAATAATGAAATTTGCATAAAAAGTATTCTTAGGAAAAATATCAGTTAAAATGTTTCTTTTGAATATTATTATACAACTTGTGTAGTCTTTAACTTGTGAATAAAGAAGCAACTGACATAATTTGTTAATTACTAAACTTGGTAATCTTCTATATTTACTTCTTTCGTCTAAAGCGTTTTCAACATATCTAGAAAATATTATACAATCTTCATTTTTAATATTTTCAAAAGTTTTAATAAAATGATCAATACTATTGAACATATCAATATCAAATCTTAAAATATACTCTCCAGAACATAGTTTAATACCATCAATAAAAGCACTGGCGAAACCTCTGATGTTTTTTCTAACTACAAATTTTATTTTTGAATGATTATAATTTTCTAAAATATCAATTGTTCCATCAGAAGAATTATCATCAATTATTATTATTTCTTTAACAACGGTCTGATTAACCAATGCATCAATTGCAAATTTAATATTTTCTACTTCGTTGTAAGAACTTAATACTATTGATAGATTTCCCATTACAATATATTTAATTTAAAATGTTAAATAACATTAGAGCCTTGTATCATATAATTTTAAATTATCATTTTTATACTATTCCAATAATTATGAATGAAATTTTATTCAATTTTAAATACGATAAAAATCTAAATAATTTCAAATATCTAAAAAGCGACTTTTTATCAGACTCTATTCCATGTCCATTCACTTTCTTAAAAATAATAAAATCATTCATTGAAAAAAAAAATATTAATCTAATTTGTGATCTTGGATCGGGTTATGGAAAAGTGCTATATTTTTTTGGTAAAATAAATCAATACAAAATTGATGGTATTGAGTTGGATAAAGATATTTATCAAATATCTAAATCATTAGAAAATGAAAGAATAAATATTTTAAATCAAAATATTCTAGACTTTAATTTAAATTCAAAAAACTACAATTTATTTATTCTTAATGATCCTCTTAAAAAAAAAGATGATTTAAAAAAAATAGTTGAAAAGTTAAAATTAATAAAAAGAAATTGTTATTTTGTTTTTATTAATCTTACTCCAGATAAAACAAAAATAATAAATTCAAATCTTGAAGTAATTGACAGTTATATTATATCGAACAGCAAAAATATTTATTTCACAAAACCAAAATGATTAAAGAATTAATAGACACTATTTCAACCAATATAATTGGAAATGAATTCAAGATTAAAATTTCTATAGCTACAATTTTAAGTGGAGGACATATATTAATTGAGGATCTTCCAGGAACAGGAAAAACTACTTTTGCAAAATCTTTAACAAATGCAATGAATTTAAAATTTAAAAGAATTCAATTTACATCTGATTTATTACCAAGTGATATAATTGGATACACATTCTTAAAAAATAACGAATTTGTTGTAAACAAAGGTCCAATATTTACAAATATAGTTCTTGCAGACGAGTTAAATCGTGCAAGTCCAAAAACACAAAGTGCTTTTCTAGAATCTATGGAGGAAAAAACAGTTACAATTGATAAAGACACCTTTAATCTTCCAATTCCTTTTTCTGTTATTGCAACACAAAATCCATCAGATTTATCTGGTACTTCTTTATTACCAGAATCACAATTAGATCGTTTCACTATTTCATTTTCTTTAGAGGAACTAAGTAAAGATCAAAGAATAGAATTACTAAAAAATGAGATAAGCAATAATTCAATTAAATCAAATTTTTCATATGATCAAACTATCAAAGATATTAGCCAGATAAATATCAATGATAGTGTAATTGAATATTTAGATAACGTTTCTCAATTTATAAAGAATAATTTTAATAATATTCATATTTCTCCAAGATGCTTAAAACAAACAATCAGTCTTTCAAAATCATTAAGTTACTTAAACTCAAATAAATATGTAACATATCAAGAAATTAAGGATGTGCTTCCTTATATACTTCGTCATCGATTGAATATTGTTGAAAAAAACGAATTTATTGAATTTATGAAAAATGAAGTTCTAAAGAAAGTTCCTCTACCTGATGAAAAATAGTTTTTGGAAAAAGTTTTTTTTAAAAAAATCTCTAAAATATCTTAACACTATCAGTAGAAAAAATTTATATATCTTTCCAAATTTAAGAGGGTTTCAAATTGCAGCTTTAATATTTTTTTGTTTTTCGGTAGCTATTTTTTATCAAAATAATTTTGCACTGCTCTTATCAATTATTTTATTTTTTATTTATTTCATCTCAATTCTAATCTCTTATCAAAACTTACTTAATTTAGATTTATATATTAATGATAAACTTCACCCAGCTAATAAAATTGTAAATTTAAGATACCTAATTAGTGACAAACATAAAAGAGAAAGACTTAATATTAATTTTGATTTAGGAAAAGATAGTGTCAAAGCAGATATCAAAAATAAAATTAATATAAATTTAAAGCATAAATTTAATAAAAGAGGTAATGTTAAAGCCCCAACTTTGGATATTCACTCTCAATTCCCTTTTGGTATTATAAAAACTTTCACAAATGTGTCTTTTAACGAATATCTAACTATTTACCCAGAGCCAATTAAACCATCAAATGAAATTTTTGAACAACTATATCAACTGAATACTGATGAGGGTTTTGACTATGAATTTGATAAAATTGAAGAAAATAAAGAAAATACAAATTTATCTAAAATTTCATGGAAACACTCATCAATTAAAAAAAAGCTTTACGAAAAAAAATTCAAGTTTTCTAACAATTTACAGCATGTAACTATAGACCTAGAAAAATTGAATAATGATAGTTTTGAAAAAAAACTTTCTTATGCCAGCTATTTGATTGAATATTTTTATAATTTAAAAAAACCATTTTTATTAAAAAATAAAGATTTTATTTCTACGATAGCTTGCTCTCTAGAACATAGAAATAAACTCTTAACTTACCTTGCAAATGTTTAGACTAAATTTATTAAATTATAATTTTAATGCTTTGATTATATTAACATCAAGCTATTTACTTTTAATTGATGAAGTTGATCTAATAACAAATCTTTTTTTTATTATCTTATATGTTTTTGCTATTCTTCAAAAAAGCTTCAACTATAATTATAAAAAGGTATTCAGTTCTATTTTGGCTATATCTACAGTTTGCATCTTATTTATTTTAAATGATCAAACGTTATCTAAAGAATATTTTATAAATTTGATTTTAGGTTTAGCCTTTCTAAAATATTCTGAAATTGAAAAAAAAGAAAATCATTATTTTTTTGGATTTACTTGTGTATTTTTAGCTGTAAGCTCACTTGTCTACGGTCAAGACTTAATAAGCTCACTACTCTCTTTTTTGATAATTATATTATCAATCATTCATCTTTATTCACTAAATCAAACTAAGATATTAAAACTAAATTTAAATAATCTTGTTAAATATTTTATGTTTGCAATTAGTATTATTCCTATCATTGCAATTGTGTACTTTATTTTTCCAAGGGCAGAATTGAATATAAAACTATTTGAAACCAAGAAAAATCAGTTAGGTATACCTGATGAAATCAGTCTAGGTTCATTTCACAATATATCAGGTAGTGAAGAAAACGTTTTTATATTTAAGATTAATAATCAAGATATTAATCAAAAGTACTACTTTAGGGTTAAGGTATTTGATAAGTTAAATAATAATAAAGATTGGTTAAATTCAGAATATAAAATATTACTCTCACAATTTAAGAATAGTTTTAAAGTCTCTAATAATGACATAAACGAAAGCGTTGATGCTTCATTAATAATGTTTCCACATGAAAAAAACTGGCTACCTAAATTAGCAAACTATAATTTTAATAATTCAAATTTAGATTTAAATTTAATTAATAATACACTTACCTCTAGAGAAATTTTAAATAATAAAAAATCATACAAATTAATTTATGATAAAAAAGATGTTACATTTCAAAATAATATTTTGAAGTATTATACACTTTTGCCTAAAAATATTTCTCCTAAATTAATGCAATGGGCAAAAACAAATTATGAAGAATCAAAAAATGCTAATGAGTATTTAAATAAAATTTTAAATGAGTTTAAGACTAATGATTTTTATTACAGTCTAACCCCTGGTACTCAAGGCAATGATTATGCAAACTTTTTTTTCAATACTAAAAATGGATATTGTGAATATTATGCTGGAACATTTGCAATACTTGCAAGACTAGCAGGCATACCATCTAGAATAGTCACTGGTTATTATGGTGGATCTTATAATGAAATTGGGAATTTCTATACATTTAAGCAACAAGATGCTCACTCATGGGTGGAAATTTTTATAAATGATGATTGGGTATTGTATGACCCAACATTGTCTGTTCCTAGTAATAATATTTTAAATTCAAACAACAACAATTTTGATAGTTTCAATACATCGTCAACAAATAATTTTGAAACTGGGCAAATGGATATTAATAGAATTGGAATTTATTTTGAATACATAAACTATATATGGACTAATAGTTTTATTAGATATGACGAAAAATCGAGATCAAATTTTATCAAAGAAAAATTAACAAAAGCAAATAACTATAAATATTTCCTAACTCTTATTTTTTTTTCAATTTTTGTTTTTTACGTTACTAAAGTTCTAACTTTTATTAATTCCAAAAAATTTTTATTTACATTATTTTTTAAAAAACTCAGAAAAGAAAATAAAAACATTTCAGAATTTATGACACATCAAGAAATATTTAGTTCATTAAACATTATTGATCAGAATAAATAT